>JBDKFR010000106.1:0-19171 GCA_039798645.1 Bacteroidota bacterium | reverse complement strand
ATACTCATGGGCATAATATTTTCTGGCACTTCTCTTGTTCCGTATAATTTATATAATGCTTTAATAAAACCTTCGTCCATTTTTTCATTGGCTTGATGAAGGAAAAACTTTTTTACGTCTTTAATGTCTACGCCGGCTTTTTCAATACATTCCTTCATTGCTATGGGCACATTCTTGATAGCGTATTCATATACCTTTCGCCCCTTCATTTTTATATACCTTGTATTTTCATCACCTTCCGGATGATAGGATTTTCCTAAGTATAAAAAATAGGTTTCATCATTGCAATGACTTTGTACGCTTGCTGCTAAAATGCCACTATCGGTTTTATCATCGCCCTCCACAATACAAGCGCCTGCACCATCACTAAAAATCATACTGTCTCTGTCATGCGCATCCACGACTCTGCTGAGTGTTTCAGCCCCTATAACTAAACATCGCTTGGCCATTCCTGATTTTATAAAAGCATCAGCTTGAATAACACCTTGAATCCATCCTGGACAACCAAATAGGATATCATAAGCGACACAATTAGGATTGCGGATTCCTAATTGATTTTTGACTCTTGATGCAATGGCAGGAATCGTATCGGTTTGAATAGAGCCTGTTACAACGTTACCGAAATTATGTGCAACAATTATTTGGTCAATGGTTTCTGGATCAATGCCAGCGTCTTTAATAGCTAATAGGGAAGCCTCGGTAGCCATATCGGATGTATTCATTTGATCGCCTGCATAGCGCCTTTCATAAATACCCGTGATGTCTTTAAATTTTTCTACGATCTCTTGATTAGGAGTTTGAATTAACACTCCATCTTCAGCGTAAAAGCTATTTCCAATAAAATCTTTATTGGTTTTTACAATATTGGGGATATAACTACCTGTACCAGTAATAATGGTTGCCATAGGGGGAAACTTAGAGTTGAAGCAATCGTTGCTATTCTAAGTTACTAATTAAAAATTAATTAAATGTATTTGTCGCCCTTATTTCTCTTTACCTCAGCTACATATTCTTTTATGGACTGCTCTTTATCCTTACTACAAATAAGCAAAACGTCCTTTGTATCAATCACAATAAAGTCATCTAATCCTTGAACGACAACTAATTTATCCTGAGGTGCTTTAATCATACATTTAGTGGCGTCTATCACTACTACGTTGTCTGATGCCACAGCATTTCCTAAATAATCCTTTTCCATATTTTCGTAGGCGCTATTCCATGTGCCTAAATCACTCCATCCAAATTCAGCAGGTATAACGTAAACATTTTTTGCCTTTTCCATGATGGCAATGTCAATGGAAATATTAGTGCACTGAGGATATATTTTTTCGATTGCAGTTTTTTCTTGATCAGTATTGAAATTTGCTTTTTCTTGATCAAACAATTCATACATTTCTGGTTGTAAATTTTCAAAAGCTGCAAGAATGGTACTTACTTTCCATGCAAAAATTCCAGCATTCCATAAAAAGTCACCACTGTCCAAAAAGGATTGCGCTATTTCTAAATTTGGTTTCTCGGTAAAGGTTTTTACTTTATAAACACCTTTAGCAACTTCCATCCCTTCATACTGAATATAGCCGTAGCCTGTATTTGGATTCGAAGGCTTAATGCCTAATGTGACAAGCGCTTTGATATTGGATACAAAATCCAATGAAAGTTCAACAATTTGCTGAAAATTATTTTCCTCTAAAATTAAATGATCACTAGGGGCTACCACTAATATAGCATCAGGATCCTTTTGTGCTAATTTAAATGAAATGTATGCAATACAAGGAGCCGTATTTTTTCGACTTGGCTCTGCAATGATGTTTTCAACAGGTAATAATGGTAACTGTTCTTTAACAATACTTACATATTCCTCAGAGGTTACAATATATATATTTTCAATTGGAATGAATTTAGCATAACGCTCAAATGTCCATTGAATTAATGTTTTTCCTGTGTTTAAAACATCTAGAAATTGTTTCGGATATGCAGTCCTACTCATTGGCCAAAACCTACTTCCAATTCCACCAGCCATAATGGCTACATAATGATGCTTATTATTCATTCACTTTCACTATTAATTATAAAATACCTTCTTTCATTAAATCATGAATATGTATGATTCCAACATATTGATGATTGTCAACCACTAATATTTGACTTATGTCCTTTTGTTCCATGATCGATAATGCTTCAACTGCTAATGCATTTGAAGAGATGGTAACTGGATTTTTGTGAAAAATCGCGGATGCATCTAAGTCTTGAATAGAGGAGTAATTTTCCAACATTCTTCTTATATCACCATCTGTTATAATACCAACAACTTCATTGGATGCGCTTACAACTGCTGTCGCACCTAAACGATTTTTAGAAATGGTAATGATTACTTCTTTTAAACTTGTTGTTAAGCTGACTGCTGGTTTTGCATTTACATTCGCAATTGCACCTACAGTGAGTGTTAATCGTTTTCCTAAATTTCCACCAGGATGAAACTTCGCAAAATCAACTGCTTTAAATTGATGAAGGTCCATTAAACACATAGCTACTAAGTCGCCCATTACCATTTGTGCAGTCGTGGACGATGTCGGTGCTAAATTATTACTGCAAGCTTCCTTTTCAACGGTTGTATTAATAATCCAATTGGATTCCTTTGCTAAATAACTTTCGGTATTGCCAACCATCCCTATTAATGTATTGCCGAATTGTTTTACGAGCTGTACTAAGTTTTTTATTTCTGGACTTTCTCCACTTTTGCTTATGATAAGTACAATATCATCGGGTGTGATCATGCCCGAGTCGCCATGAATTGCATCCGCGGCATGTAAGTATAACGAAGGCGTGCCTGTAGAATTACAAGTTGCTACAATTTTTTGAGCAATGATGGCACTTTTTCCAATGCCACTCACAATGAATCGGCCTTTTGTATTATAAATTGCTTTAACGGCACCGTCGAATGAATCATCAATAAAATTGGACAATGCTTTTATAGCAGATAGTTCAGTTTCAAGTGTTTGATTCGCGATGGTCCTAATGCTATTTGTCATATGCTTTTAACGTGGGGCAAAGTTAATGTTTCATATACTTTTATGCCTTAATTATAAGAAAACCTTAAAAAAAAGCTTTTTCTTAAAATTCCATATTGGAATCAACAAATCTTGTAATAAATTCGTTATCTTAATAAACCTTACAATACCGAAAGGGTTGATTTTAAGATAATTGTAATGCCAAAAGCGAAAAAAACCACAAAACCAGCTTCTAACAGTGATTCCAATCCAGAAGGATTGGGCAAAGGAGATATTGTAGCCGCTCTGGAGCAAAATTTTGGCTTTAGAGAATTTAAAGGAACACAAGAGAAAGCCATTTTATCATTATTAAGTGGCAGGGACACTTTTGTGATTATGCCTACAGGTGGGGGTAAAAGCCTGTGTTATCAATTACCTGCTTTAATGCTTCCTGGCTGTGCGATTGTGGTATCTCCATTAATTGCCTTGATGAAAAATCAAGTCGACTTGGTTAGAGGATATAGTGAAAAAGACGATGTTGCACATTTTTTAAATTCTTCCTTAAATAAGGGTCAAATTAAGGAAGTAAAATCTGATTTATTATCAGGTAAAACCAAGCTACTTTATGTCGCACCTGAAACCCTTACCAAGCAAGAAAATTTAGATTTTTTCAGTGATTTAAAAATATCCTTTTTTGCTGTTGATGAAGCCCATTGTATTTCAGAATGGGGACATGATTTTAGACCCGAATATCGTCGCCTAAAGGAAATGATGGAGGAAATAAATAACCAGGTTCCAATCATTGCTTTAACGGCAACTGCTACACCAAAAGTGCAATCAGACATTGTTAAAAATTTAAGTTTGCGTGATCCTGAAGTATTAATTTCTTCCTTTAATCGTGCTAATTTATATTACGAGGTTCAACCTAAAATCAAAAAAGATTTAACCGTTAAAAGTATTGTCAAATATATTTCTGGACATAAAGGCAAGAGTGGAATTATATATACATTAAACCGAAAAACAACCGAAGAATTAGCGGAGTTATTGGTAGCTAACAATATTAAAGCTGTTGCTTACCATGCGGGGTTGGATCAAAAATTAAGAGCTGACAGGCAAGATCAATTTTTAAATGAGGATGTGCAAGTAATTGTTGCTACTATTGCCTTTGGCATGGGTATTGACAAACCAGATATTCGATTTGTAATACATTATAACATTCCTAAGTCCATTGAAAATTATTACCAAGAAACAGGACGAGCTGGTCGAGATGGTTTAGAAGGGAATTGTATTTTATATTATTCGCATGCCGATGTTTCAAAGCTCGAACATTTTTTAAGAGATAAGCCATTAAGTGAAAGGGAAGTGGGAGCTCAGTTAATTGATGAAACCGTTTCATTTGCCGAAAGTGGAGTTTGTAGACGCCGAAGTTTATTGCATTATTTTGGTGAAAATTGGCCGGATGAAAATTGCGGTAACTGTGATAACTGTTTACAACCAAAAGAAAAAATTGAAGCAAAAGAACAGCTTGTTAAATTATTACAAGTCATAGAGGCATTGGATGAAAGATTTGCGAATGATTATGTGGTTCAAATTATCATGGGAGAATTCACTCCTCAAATTGGTTTATACCGACATGAAAAACTTAGTGTATTTGGCATAGGTAAAGAGCATGACAATTTATTTTGGAACAGCTTAGTGCGTCAAGCCATGCTTGAAAAAATAATTGAAAAAGATATTGAAGAGTACGGCTTATTAAAGCTTACCGCGAAAGGAAAAAAATTCATAAAAAAACCTGCTAGCTTCAAAATTGTATTAAACCAAGTGTTTGATGATGCCAATGCAGATGATGATGAATCCGATAGTGATGGTGGTGGTACTGCAACAACAGATGACGTATTGTTTGAGATGTTAAAAGAAGTGAGACAAGTAGAAGCCAAAAAAAGAAAGCTACCTCCATTTGTTATTTTCTTAGAGAATTCATTGCAGGATATGGCTACTTTATATCCTACCACTTTGGAAGAATTGGAAAGGTGTCAGGGAGTAAGTAAAGGCAAATCCATTAAGTATGGTAAGCCCTTTGTTGATTTGATTGAAAAATATGTAACTGAAAATAATATTGAGAAGCCGGATGATTTTGTCATGAAATCAGTCGCTAATAAGTCCAGTAATAAAATTTACATCATACAAAACGTCGATAAAAAAATTCCAATTGAGACAATTGCCAAAAATAAAGACTTGCGCCTTGATCAACTTTTAGAGGAAATGGAAACCATCGCTGCCAGCGGCACTAAATTAAATTTAGATTATGCCATTGATGAATGGCTTGACGAATACGATCAAGAAGAAATATTAGAATATTTTAAAAATTGCGAAACATCTTCCTTGCAAATAGCACAACAAGAATTAAGTGATAACGATTACAGCCTTGAACAATTAAAAATAATGCGCATTAAATTTTTAAGTGTTGTAGGTAATTAATTAATGCGTTGAATTTGTCTTTTGATTTTGTAAAAAGCTATTTACGCGCAATGCTGCGTTTTTTCTAATGCTTGAATAATAGAGATTATAATCAGCTACATGGTAATTTTTTGTTTTAATAACAAAGTTGCCAAAAAATTTAGGCTTAGGTGTCCAAAGAACGCCTTCGTGATTAATGGCGCCTGCTACCTTAGGCAATAATTTATTAAAATTGTATAGTAGGCTTCCGTCATTTAATTTTCGATCAACAGCGGTATCAGTATTGCTCCAAGATAACGGGTTAGTCACCATTGATTTAAAATTTTCTTTTGCAACAAAAGGTTCTATATGACCTTCCATAAAGGTTCTCCATGCGCAAATACATCCTGTTTGATTAGGTATTTCACATGCTTTTAAATTACTGTAATTATTGGGATTCAATGCCATTCCTACCACATATGCTGCTACTAATTGTTTAGCTAAAGGTTTGTTATCAAAAAATTCTTTAAGTAATCGAATAGTATGCGTAGAGCCCTGACTATGTGATGCAATAATTATAGGGCGACCATTATTGTTATTCGCTAAATAATATTCAAATGCTTTTTTAACGTCGTTATAAGCTAAATCAAAAGCTGCTATTGCTTTAATCGTATCAGCCGGCGTAACAGGGTAATAGGCTAATATATTAGCTTGACGATATCTTGGAGCGTATATGTTACCCACTTCATTAAATACACTTGCTTGATATAGTATTGCTGTGTAATCGGTATAGATATTAATTTTTGATTCCTTCAATGGCGCATTATAACCATAAGGTAAAGTTCGATCTAAATAACTGGTTGGATACACAAAAAACACGTCCACCTCTTTCGATTGAATTTGATTATTTGCCACATTTTTAGGAATGCTATCAGATGGATCTTTTTTGTCTGGATGCGCAGCCCAATAACTTAAATTGCTATAATCAGGTATTTCATTTAGTGCTTCACTTTCATAAATTGGGCCATATTTAGAATAGTTGCTTTGTGAACAGCTCATTAGGAATAAACAAGCAACAATGAAAATGAAATTACGCATAGAAGGCTATTTTGAAATACAAAGTTAAAAATAATTATCCTATTTATGATTAAATAGGATAGTAGGCAAGTAAGTGACTAATTTATTTTAATTTTAGGATAACAATCAAAAATGAATTTAAGCCAACATATCTCATTTTTAAAAGCAGTTTTATACCATAGTCTAAGTGCTTTTGGAGGACCACAGGCGCATTTAAGTTTATTGCAATCAAAGTTCGTAGAAAAAAGAAAAGAACTTAGTTCGGAAACACTCATGGAATACAATGCATTATGTCAAATGCTACCAGGAGCAACGTCTACCCAAACCTTAATTTTAATTGGCTATAAAAAAGGGGGATATATCCTTGCCTTTTTAACTTTACTAGTTTGGCTATTACCAGCATGTTCAATCATGACATTGATTGCCATTTTATATTCTAATCCTTTTTTAAAAAATAGCTTTAATGTTTTAATTTATTTAAAACCAATGTCAATTGCTTTTATTGTAAGCGCAAGCTTTGCGTTATATTCAAAAGCCATATATAATACTATCACTCAATTCATTTTAGTCGCCACATTTATAATTGTATTGTTGGCTTTTAAGTCACCTTGGACCATTCCCTTATTAATCATTTTTGGAGGCATCGTTACGAATTTTAGTAAAAAAAGAATTCCAACCATGCAGGTAGAAAAAATAAAAATAAATACAAGGCCTATTTTTATTTTTCTCCTTTTATTTTTAACGGCAGGTTTTTTATCAGAAAGAGCCACCAAGCAAAATTGGCCGCATCAAAAAATATTTAATCTTTTTGAAACGAATTATCGATTTGGCACATTTGTAATTGGAGGTGGCGATGTATTGGTTCCTTTGATGTATGAGCAATATGTATCTCGTCCTTTATCGAATAAAGTGATTCAAAGTAAAAGAGATGTTATTAAAGTTTCTAGTGAAGAGTTTTTAACGGGAGTTGGCATTGGAAGGGTATTGCCTGGCCCTGTTTGGTCCATAACAAGCTATACCGGTGCCATGGCAATAAAAAATGGAGGCATTGCCTGGCAAATATTGGGCGCCATTGTAGCTACATTAGGTGCATTTTTGCCTGGCTTTTTTATTGTACTTTTTGCTTTTCCTATTTGGGAAAACATGAAAAAATATGCAGTTGTATATCGATCATTGGAGGGCATCAATGCTGCTGTAGTTGGCATTATGTTTGGTGCGAGTGTTTATTTATTAAAGGACCTAGTGCAATCTATGCAAGTAAATAGCTTTCCTTCCATAACCGTTAACTTGAGCATATTATTAGTAAGCACCTATTTATTATACACTAAAAAAATTGCCACCCACTGGCTTGTTCTTTGTGTTATTGGCTTAGGTGTCATCAGTTTATTTTTCCAATAATTACTTTTACCTATTGTTTTTTAATTTTTAAAAGGTAAAAACCTGTTAATTTAATTCCTATTATTATTTTATTAAAAATTCCTTTGCTAATATTGTAATAATGAAGATTGGGAATTATACATTAGTCATATTTTTTCTGTGTTTTTTTATTAAGTCAACAGCACAAACCATTACAGTAAGCGGTTACGTATATGATATTTCAGGCCGACGACCCATTGAGTCAGTTATGGTTAACAGTGGTCGAAATCAAACCAAAACCGATTCCTTGGGAAGGTATATTATCACTGTCAAATCAAAGGATTCTTTATGGTTTTCGCTTTTTGGCAAAAACACACAAAAGTTTCCAGTGGATACCGTTTCAGACCCTCATAATTTTAATGTTATGATACATGTTCCAGGGTATGACCTTCCCGAAGTGCGTGTTAGAAATAGTTATTATAGGTTAGACTCAATACAAAATAGGAATGATTACGCTAAGTACTTTAATTACCAGCCTCCCGGCTTGAGACTTAGCAATAATCAACAACTAATTGGTCCAGGAGGCTTAACGGTCGGGTTGGATTTGGATGCCATAATCAATATGTTTCGATTCCATAGAAATAGGAATTTACAATTCCTTCAAAACAGGCTCGTTTCTCAGGAGCGCGACAAGTATGTTGATTACAGGTTTACCAAGCGATTTGTTCAAAAATTAACCCGTTTAGAGGGGGATGCGCTTACAAATTTCATGGCTTTTTCAAGGCCTTCTTATGAATTATTAGGGGTATTAAATGAGCTGGAATTAGGCCTCTATATTCAAAAGAAATATGCAGAGTATAAAAAAGCGCGTTAAGAGAGGTTAATAGAATAGCCATTCATCTATTTTATTTTCAAAAAACCTGGGGTTTAGCTATCTTTATTGACTAAAATTCAGTCACTTGAGAAAGATTCACTTATTTACCCTTTCACTCATTTTAGGGGTTGTTGCATGTAATGAGAAACCTAAATCAATGGATAAGTTTAATCCTAATGCGCCGGTTTCCGTTGATGTTACCATTGTGGAAACACAAAAGGTTGAAAAGCAAATTGAAGTTAATGGCAGCGTGCTTGCAAGTGAATACGTTGAATTGCACCCAGAAGTGAACGGTCGACTTACTTTTTTACAGGTGCCAGAAGGCAAACTTATTAAAGCAGGAACCATTATTGCTCGTTTAAATGATGCTGATTTACAAGCGCAGCTTTCAAAGGCAAAAGTTCAATTAGATCTAGCCATCATAAACGAACAAAGAAATAAACAATTACTTGCAGTAAAAGCCATTAATCAAAGCGATTATGATGTTTCCTTACAACAAGTTAGAAGTATACAAGCCGATATAGCTTTTACGCAATCATTAATTGATAAAACAGTTATTAAAGCACCATTTACAGGTCAAATAGGATTAAGACAAGTAAGTGTTGGTGCATATATTAACACTGCTACAACCATTGCTACATTACAAAGTTTGGATAAATTAAAAATGGATTTCACCATACCTGAATTATATGGATCTTATGTTAAAGTGGGAAAGAAAATAAATATTAGTACCATAAATACAGGGGATAAAAAAGTAGAGGCTACTATTACTGCGATCGAACCACAAATCATTGCAGCGTCTAGAAATTTAAAAGTGCGTACAAGTTTTAAAGGCAATATTTTACCAGGCGCCTACACAAAAGTGTATTTGCAACAAGATAAAACAGCACCTAGTATAATGGTACCATCAAACGTGATTATTCCTGATTCAAAATCAAAACAAATTGTGATCGTAAAAAATGGTCAAGCAAAATTTGTGAGTGTTGAAACAGGATATCGTACACAAACAGCTGTGGAAATTACAAAAGGGTTACAGGTAGGTGATAGTGTAATTGTAGCAGGAATGTTATTTGTAAAGGATGGCTCTAAATTAAAAATCGGTAAGTCTTTATCAAATATTGATATTACAAAATAGACTTTAACAATTCAAGTTATCTAGATGAATATATCTGAACTTTCCTTAAAACGTCCGGTACTTGCTACCGTCATGAATATTGCCATTATTATTTTTGGCTTGGTTGGCTTTTCTTTTTTAGCCTTGAGAGAATACCCGGCAATTGACCCACCCATTATCAATGTACAAACTTCATATACTGGTGCCAACGCTGAGGTGATTCAAAGTCAAATCACAGAACCTTTAGAAAAAAGCATTAACGGTATACCGGGCATTAGAACAATTAATTCATCAAGTTCAGTTGGAAATTCAAATATTACGGTTGAGTTTAATTTAGGTGTGAACTTAGAAACCGCTGCCAATGATGTTCGCGATAAGGTATCACAAGCAACACGTTCTTTACCTCAGGACCTTACAAGTCCTCCAGTAGTTTCAAAAGCGGATGCAAGTGATTTCATCGTAATGTTAACGGTAAGAAGTAAAACAAAGGGATTGTTAGAATTAACAGAGTACACTGAAAATGTTTTACAACAAAGATTTCAAACCATTGATGAAGTAAGTAATGTGGGTGTTAGAGGTAAACGTCAGTCAATGCGTATTTATCCTAATGCGGACTTATTGAACGCACACGGTATTGCCTTTAATGATATTCAAACAGCATTGAATAAGGAAAATATTGAATTACCTGCGGGCGGTATTTATGGAAACAAATCAGAATTTGTTATTCGTACATTAGGTAGATTAAGTAAGGAGGCTGATTTTAGAAATATTATTTTGAAAGAAGATGCTAATGGAATTGTAAGATTAGGAGATATTGCTAAAGTAGAGCTTGGACCAGAGCAAGAGGATCAAGGCACTTATTTTAATGGCGTTCCTGTGGTAATGTTAACGATTTCACCACAACCTGGAGCGAATCAAATAAAAATTGCAGACGAGTTTTATAAAAGATTAGAGGAAGTTAAAAAGCAAAATAAATCAGACATTGAATTTGCAATTCCTATTGACAATACTTTAAATATTAGACGTGCATTATCGGAAGTAAAAGAAACCATTGTTATTTCATTTGTATTAGTAGTGTTTGTAATTTTCTTCTTTTTCAGAAACTGGTTAATTGCTATTCGTCCATTAATAGATATTCCTATTTCTTTAATTGCCACTTTCTTTATTATGTATTTGGCAGGCTTCTCTATTAATGTATTAACCTTATTAGCCATTGTATTAGCTACGGGCTTGGTGGTGGATGATGGTATTGTGGTAACAGAAAATATTTTCAGAAAACTGGAAGAAGGATTATCCTTAAGAGATGCTGCTAGGGAAGGAAGTAAAGAAATTTTCTTCGCAGTTATTTCAACGTCTATTACGTTGGCGGTCGTATTCATGCCTGTGATTTTTTTACAAGGTTTCGTGGGGTCATTATTCAAAGAATTCGGTGTGGTTGTAGCAGGTGCCGTATTGGTCTCGGCATTTGTATCCTTAACCATTACGCCTGTATTGAATGTATATTTAAATCGAAAAGACGGAGCACATGGTAAATTTTATGAGCGCACTGAACCCTTTTTTAAAGGAATGGAATTGGGCTATAAAAATTTATTAAATGGGTTTTTAAAAATCCGTTGGTTCGCATGGGTGATTGTTATTGCTTGCGTAGGATTAATTTTCATATTAGGTAAGACCATTCAAAGTGAATTAGCGCCATTAGAGGATAAGGGCTCAATTAGAATTACTTTGTCAGGCCCAGAAGGAACTAGTTATGAGGATATGAAAGGAGACTTATTAAAAGCAGTTAGAATCATGCAAGATTCTTTTCCTGAACAAGCATTTACGTGGGGTAGTGTACCAGGATACGGCGGCAATAGCGGTAACAGCTCAGCTTCAGGTCGTTTAGGTTTAGTAGATAAAACAGACAGAGAAAGAACACAATCAGAAATAGCAGTTGATTTAAATAAAAAAATGAAACGTTTTAAAAACGTTCGAGTGTTTGCGATTGAAGAACAAACTATTTCAGTGGGTATGATGTCAAGAGGCTCCTTGCCTGTTCAGTTTATTATTCAAAATTTAGACTTTCAAAAAATTAAAACGCAGATACCTAAATTTTTAGAAGCTGCTAGAAAAGATAAGACCTTCCAAAATGTGGATGTGAATTTAAAGTTTAATAAACCTGAATTAGATTTATCAATTGATAGAATGAGGGTAAGGGATTTAGGGTTGACAACTGCCGATGTAGCACAAGCATTGCAAGCTGCATTTAGTGGAGCTCGTTCAGCTTATTTCATTATGAACGATCGTCAATACCAAGTGATTACGCAGGTGCCTAGATCAGAAAGAAATGAACCTACGGACATCAATAAAATTTATGTTAGAAACAATAAGGGCGAAAACATTCCTATATCAAGTGTGCTTACAACCGAAGAGAATAGTAATCCTCCTAACTTATATCACTACAACCGTTTTAACGCAGCAACGGTTTCAGCTTCTTTGGCTGAAGGTAAAACCATTGGTGATGGTGTAGCTGCCATGGAGCGAATTGCAAAAGAACAATTAGATGAAAGTTTTCAAACTGCTTTAAGCGGTCCTAGTAGAGACTTCAAAGAAAGTTCATCTAATACATCTCAAGCTTTACTATTGGCCTTGATATTAATTTACTTAGTATTAGCCGCACAATTTGAAAGTTTCACTGATCCATTCATCATTATGATTACTGTTCCATTGGCTTTAGCAGGAGCACTTTTATGTTTATGGTTATTTGATCAAACATTAAATATATTCTCTCAAATTGGCATTATCATGTTGATAGGATTGGTAACAAAAAATGGAATTTTAATTGTAGAGTTTGCGAATAAAAAGCGTGAAACGGGATTTTCCATTAAAGACGCGGTATTGGAAGCAGCAGCTCAACGTTTCCGCCCCATTTTAATGACAAGTTTAGCGACTGCACTAGGCGCGTTGCCTATTGCGATTAGTTTGGGTGCAGCAGCTACAAGTCGTAAACCATTAGGAACTGTAATTGTAGGTGGCTTATTATTTTCATTGGTACTTACTTTATTTGTAATACCATCGGTTTATACCTATATGTCAAGTAAACACAAAAGACAGGTTGATTAGTTGCAATTTTTGTAACTTGTTAGCATGAAAAACATTTTACTATTATCGACTTTATTTATACTAGCGGCTTGTAATTTTTCCAATAATGAGGATAAATCACAGGCCGCTTGGTCATTTAATGAGTTTGTAAAAATGGATACGGTAAACCCCATTTTATTACCTGATACATCCTTTACCTTTTATTGTCCAGTAAAGAAGGAAAATGTTCAATGGCAGTCTAAAAATGTTTTAAACCCAACTGCGTTTGTAAAAAACGGCAAAGTGTATTTGTTATATCGTGCACAGGATAGTGCAATGACTTCAAGACTAGGGTTAGCGATTAGTGAGGACGGCATTCATTTTAAAAAACAACCTGCCCCGATATTTTTTCCAGCCAATGATGCTGTTTTAAAATATGAATGGAAAGGGGGTGTTGAAGATCCCCGTATTATTGCTATGCCAGATAGTGGGTATTTATTGACCTATACTTCCTATGATGGAAAAACCGCTAGACTATGTTTTGCAACAACCTATGATTTTACACATTGGGAAAAACATGGACCTGTTTTAAAGTCGTCAAAATATATAGATAGTTGGTCAAAGTCAGGCGCCATTGTGGTTGAAAGAGTTGGTGAAAAAATGATTGCAAAAAAGTTAAATGGTAGATACTGGATGTATTTTGGAGATACCGATTTATTCATGGCCTACTCAAATGATTTATTGCATTGGGAAGCATTAGAAAATAGCGAAAGCCAAAAGTTAGTGAGTGTATTACAACCAAGAGCGGGTTATTTTGATAGTCGCTTAGTGGAGCCTGGCCCCTACGCATTATACACGACAAAGGGAATTGTATTAATTTATAATAGTAGTAATGCAGCCAATAATAATGATACGACGCAACCCAAGTTTACCTATGCTGCTGGTCAAGCCTTGTTTGATGTAAATGTACCTTATAAATTATTGGATCGTTCAACAAACTATTTTATACACCCCGATAAGCCCTATGAATTAAAAGGAGAGGTAAACAATGTTTGCTTTGTAGAAGGACTTGTGTATTTTAAAAATCAATGGTTATTATATTATGGCACTGCTGATTCAAAAATTGCAGTCGCTGTTGCAAAACCATAATTATTGTTTAAAAAATATTGACTTCATAAAAGAAGCTGTTTCTTTTTCAACGCTAACAATATCCTTAGACACAATTGGAGAGGCAAGCACATGGCTTCCTGCTTCAGGAATAGCCACCATTTTTTTCAAATTATCAGGTGTAGCAATGGATGCAAACATTTTTTTAATGCCGCTAACTTTTACCACATTATCTTGGTTTTGTTCATCTTTGTAATAGTATAAAACAAGGGTTGGTTGTTTTACTTTACTAAAAGTTTCCTTAGTCATAGTGGCTTCAATTAAATTTTGTAATTGAACCGTCGACTCTAAACGGTAACGGGTATTCCAGTATTTTGGATACTCATTATTTTTAAATGGAATATCAGCATAATTGCCACCTTTAACAAAACGTGCGATTTGCAAACCCCAAGGATTATTTAATAAGGGAGCTGCTGGATTATTAATTTCAATATTAGGTGAATACATAACAAGACCTACAATTTCAGGATAGGTAGCAGCTAGTTGTAATGATAAGGTACCTCCAGTTGAGGTACTCATGATAATTACTTTTTTGCCTAATTTTTTTCCAATGGCATATGCAAATTTTGCAGATTCCCAATATTTTTCAGCTGTTAAATTTAATAAGTCTTCGGTGGTATCTATTCCATGTTCCGCTTGTCTGGCTAAAAATAAATTACAATGAAATGCTTTTGCAATATTTTCATGTACAGGTGCTCCTTCCATTTGACTTGCACTGAATCCATGTAAGTAAACAATGGCATACTCAGTAAGCTGATGCGAGCTATCTGCCCAAATAATTTTAGCTTCATTATTGGCTTTAAGTTTATGCTGTTTTTCTCCAGCTTGAACGAAGCTGTCTATGTTTACCTGTTCAGGAATATTGGGTAATGTATTCTCAATTATGGCAGGACTTGGATGTGGTCCTAAAAAATAAAGGGCAGTTAGAATGAATAAGGTGATACCCGAAATTTTAAGGAATCGCATATTGATAAATTTTGATAAAGCTAATTAAATCAATGTTGATTAAAAAATATTTTGCGTACCTTGATACACTAAAAACGTTGCTATGAACAATCAAAGATTTTTATCTCTCGATGTATTTAGAGGGATGACCATTTGCTTGATGATTATTGTGAATACACCTGGAGATGGTGCGGCAACTTTTGCTCCATTTTTACATGCTAAATGGGATGGCTTTACCCCCACCGATTTAGTTTTCCCTTCCTTTTTATTTGCTGTTGGAAACGCAATGAGTTTTGTTTTGCCAAAATGGGAAAAGCTTTCAAATAGCAATGTATTATTTAAAATAACGAAGCGCACCTTACTCATATTTCTATTAGGCTATTTGATGTATTGGTTTCCTTTTACAGGACCTATTGAAAATACAAGAATCTTGGGTGTACTTCAACGTATTGCATTATGTTATGGTATAGGTTCTTTAATTGCCTATTATATGCATGAGCGCGTAGTGATGATATTAGCAGCGTTATTGCTTTTAGCATATTGGTATATAAGTGTGCACTTTGGAGTTACGGGTCAAGAACTTACTATGACAGGCAACGCAGGAATATTATTTGATAAATGGTTAATGGGTGAATCACACATGTATCATGGCGAAGGAATTGCGTTTGATCCAGAAGGATGGTTAAGTACGATTCCATCGATTGTAAATGTTTTAATTGGATTTAGAGTGGGCAAATTCATTCAAGAAAAAGGTAAAACATATGAAGGACTTACTCATTTATTAATGTGGGGTGCAGGATTCATATTCCTTGGATTTATGTGGAATTATCAATTCCCAATTAATAAAAAGTTATGGTCAAGTAGTTTTGTGATGTTAACAGTTGGCCTTGATATGGTTATCATTGGCACCATTATTTATCGTATTGAATTACAACGTCAACTTCAATTTTCAAGCTTTTTTGAAATATTTGGCAAAAATCCATTGGTTATTTACTTGTTTTCTGAAATATTAGCCATAACCCTGTATACATTGAAAGTGGGTGATATTTCCTTATTTAACTGGATTTTCCAGCATGGATTCTCCTTTTTTGCCCCATATTGGGCCTCTTTAGCCTTTGCTATAACCTTTATGTTGGTTTGCTGGTTATTGGGTTATATATTAGATAAATATAAAATATATATTCGAGTGTAAATCTATTCACTCCTTTTTTCCCTTTTGTTTTTTTTAGGACTGTAAACGGCGTACCTTTGCACCCTCAAAACAGTACATGGAAATAAGAAACATCGCTATTATCGCTCACGTTGACCACGGTAAAACTACATTGGTTGACAAAATTTTGCACGCTACAAAAGTATTCAGAGATAACCAGGAGACTGGAGATCTAATCATGGATAGTAATGAATTAGAGCGTGAAAGAGGTATTACCATTTTAAGTAAGAACGCTTCTGTAACATACAAAGGAGTTAAAATTAACGTTATCGATACCCCAGGTCACTCTGACTTTGGTGGTGAAGTTGAGCGTGTATTAAAAATGGCTGACGGCGTTTGTTTATTAGTGGATGCCTTTGAAGGGCCAATGCCTCAAACAAGATTCGTATTACAAAAAGCATTGCAATTGAATTTAAAACCAATTGTAATCATCAATAAAGTAGATAAAGAAAACTGTCGTCCTGACGAAGTGCATGATGCAGTTTTTGAATTATTCTTCAATTTGGACGCTACTGAGGATCAATTAAACTTCCCTACATTTTATGGTAGCGGTAAGAATGGATGGTTCAATGATAGCTTAACACAATGTGAGGACATCACTCCATTAATGGATGGTATCTTAAAATATGTACCAGGTCCTGATGTGAAGGAAGGTCATACACAAATGCAAATTACTTCATTAGACTATTCTACTTTCTTAGGTCGTATTGCGATTGGTAAAGTGGAAAGAGGAACCATTAAAGAAGGTCAGAATATTGTATTAGTGCAAGCTGATGGTAGTATTAAAAAGAATAAAGTAAAAGAATTATACGTATTCGAAGGAATGGGTAAGCGTAAAGTAACTGAAGTTGTTTCAGGTGACTTATGTGCAGTAGTTGGTTTAGAAGAATTCAATATTGGCGATACCATTGCTGATCCTGAAAATCCTGAAGCATTACCAATTATCAGTGTTGATGAACCAACAATGAGTATGACTTTTAGTATTAACAACTCTCCTTTCTTTGGTAAGGAAGGTAAGTTTGTAACTTCTCGTCACATTCGTGATCGTTTAATTAAAGAAACAGAAAAGAATTTAGCATTACGTGTTGAAGAAACAGATAGTGCGGATAGTTTCTTGGTTTATGGTCGTGGTATTTTGCACTTGGGTGTATTAGTGGAAACAATGCGTCGTGAAGGTTATGAATTAACAGTTGGTAACCCACAAGTATTGGTAAAAGATATAGATGGTAAAAAGAATGAGCCGTTTGAAATATTAGTGGTGGATGTGCCTAGTGAGTTTAGTGGTAAAGTAATTGACTTAGTAACTCAGAAAAAAGGTGAAATGTTAATTATGGAATCTAAGGGTACCATGCAACACTTGGAATTTGATATTCCATCAAGAGGATTGATTGGTTTACGTTCTCAAATGTTAACACAAACTGCAGGTGAAGCTGTAATGGCACACCGTTTCAATGAATACAAGCCTTGGAAAGGACAAATTCCAGGAAGAAGCAATGGTGTATTAATTGCAAAAGGTGGTGGTACTACAACTGCTTACTCTATTGATAAATTACAAGACAGAGGTCGTTTCTTTATTGAGCCAGGTGAAGAAGTTTATGCAGGTCAAATTTTAGCTGAACATATTAAGCCAGGTGATTTAAACATTAATGCGGTGGAGATGAAAAAATTAACGAACCACCGTGCGAGCGGTAGTGATGATAGTGTTCGTATCACTCCAAAAATTCAATTCACTTTGGAAGAGTGTATGGAGTACATTCAATTTGATGAGTGTATTGAAGTAACACCTAAGTCGGTACGTATGCGTAAAACAATGCTTGATGAAAATGATCGTAGCAAAGCTGCAAAGTCAAATAACAACTAGTAAATACAAAGTGTTAGATATAAAAAAAGGCCCTGAAATTTCAGGGCCTTTTTTTATATCTTTTTGAAAATTAAATCGGCTTGTTCAAGGCATTCCAAAGCATGTCCTTTAATTCTACTAAATTTTTATTGATAGCAGAGGATATGAAAATATGAGGAATGTTTTCTGGTAATTCTTTTTCAATGGCATCTTGTAATTCTTGATCTAATAAATCAGACTTACTAATGGCGATGATAAATTCTTTTTGAAGTAGTTCTGGATTGAATTCGTTGAGCTCGTTCTTTAAAATTTCAAATTCTTTTTTATGATCATTCGAATCTGAAGGAATTAAAAATAATAAAACTGCATTTCTTTCAATGTGCCTTAAAAAGCGGTGCCCTAATCCTTTTCCTTCAGCTGCGCCTTCAATAATGCCCGGTAAATCGGCGATACAAAAGGAACGATTGTCACGATAAGCAACCATGCCCAATTGAGGCGTTAAAGTAGTGAATGCGTAATTTGCAATTTTAGGTTTAGCTGCAGTGATGGATGAAAGTAAAGTTGATTTTCCAGCATTAGGAAATCCTACTAATCCAACATCGGCTAATACTTTTAATTCAATTTGTTTCCAGCCTTCAACGCCATCTTCTCCTGGCTGTGCATATTCCGGAACTTGTTGAGTTGCAGTGGCAAAATTACTATTGCCTAGTCCACCTCGACCACCTTTTAACCAAATAAATTCTTGACCGTCTTTTAAAATTTCAGCTTCTATTTTTCCAGTCTCTTCATCTCGCGCAATGGTGCCTAATGGTACTTCAATAATAATGTCTTTACCGTCCTTGCCTGTACAATTATTTTTACTTCCGTTTTCACCATCTTCAGCAATTACATTTTTATGATAACGTAAGTGAAGTAAGGTCCAAAGTTGTGCATTGCCTCTTAATATTACATGACCTCCACGACCACCATCACCACCATCAGGGCCACCTTTTGCTGTTAACTTATTTCTTAGAAAATGTTTACAACCTGCTCCGCCATGACCACTATGGGCAAATATTCGGATGTAATCAATAAAATTGTTTCTTTCTGACACGATATAATATTA
>JBDKFR010000105.1:0-5602 GCA_039798645.1 Bacteroidota bacterium | reverse complement strand
TGGCAATATACATATGACGATTCAATGGATTTAATTGCTCGTCTTCCAAGAATTGCAGCATACATCTATCGTAGAAAATAT
The DNA here is from genome assembly GCA_039798645.1 of Bacteroidota bacterium. Classification (GTDB taxonomy): domain Bacteria; phylum Bacteroidota; class Bacteroidia; order Chitinophagales; family Chitinophagaceae; genus Sediminibacterium. Next base: position 5,521 of record JBDKFR010000105.1, on the reverse strand, counting down.
AAGAATAACGAACATATCCATCCAAATGGTTTATTAGATTGGGCAGGTAACCTTGCATACATGATGGGCTTTGAGGATGAGAGCACAAAAGAATTAATGCGATTATATATGACCATTCATGCTGATCATGAAGGGGGAAATGTATCAGCACATACCACACACTTAGTAGGTTCTGCTTTGAGCGATCCTTATTTAAGTTATGCAGCAGGAATGAACGGATTAGCAGGTCCTTTACATGGATTAGCTAACCAGGAAGTGATTAAATGGATTTTTGAAATGCAGGAAGCAATTGGTTCTGATAGTCCAACTAAAGAACAAATTGTTGACTATGTTCAAAAAACATTGGCTTCCGGAAAAGTAGTACCAGGATATGGTCACGCGGTATTAAGAAAAACAGATCCTCGTTTTACAGCACAAATGGCATTTGGTAAAAAACATTTACCTGATGATAAATTAGTAAATACGGTTTGGAATATTTATGAAACAGTACCACCTATTTTAGAGTCATTAGGAAAAGTAAAAAATCCTTGGCCTAATGTGGACGCACATAGCGGAGCATTATTGGTGCACTATGGTATTGTTGAATATGAGTTTTACACCGTATTGTTTGCAGTAAGTCGTGCACTAGGAGTTTTAGCTAGCTTAACTTGGGATAGAGCATTAGGCTTCCCATTAGAGCGTCCTAAATCAGTAACTACGGAAGCGGTAAAGCTTTGGTTAGATGGCAAAGGAGAAATTTAGTAGAAATCAATATTATATTCAAAGTAGCATCGTTTTTCGGTGCTACTTTTTTTTATAAAAGGGGGTTTTATAAAAGGGGAATTAGCTCAGTTGGTAGAGCGCTTGCATGGCATGCAAGAGGTCAGCGGTTCGACCCCGCTATTCTCCACAAGTAACCGCTTATGTAATTATAATCGGGTTTTAAATTCAAATCATTTATTGTTTTTCCTTAAACCTTACTTTTGCAACCCTAAGAAAGATTATGAGGAAAATTGTACAGTTCGTTTTATTTGTTTTATTATTCAGCACCACTCAGAAAGTGGCTGCTCAAAATACCCAAGTGCGCATTAAGGTGACTGATAAAAATGGAAAACCTTTTAGCATGGCTTTTGTCTTGTATTATCCAAAAGCTAAGCCTACTGAAACCTTTAATTTACAGAAGGCAAAAAAAATCACAGTTGACTCTTTAGGTGTTGCCGAATTAAGTGTTGATACGACTAAAAAATATTTTTTCCGAAGTAGTTGGGTGGGATATCAAATCACGGATACCATATTTAATTTTTCATTCAAAAATGAACAAATTATTGTTTTAAAAGAAAGCAACTCCATGTTGAATGAAGTGGTGGTTAAATCAAGTAAGCCATTAATTCGTCAGGAGGATGATAAGTCGGTGGTGGATCCGGAGCCTTTAGCAGCAAGTAGTACAAATGCATTTGAAACCGTTGAAAAAATACCAGGCATATTTGTTGATCAAGATGGTAATATTTATTTGAATGGATTATCGCCTGCCGCCGTTCAAATTAATGGTAGGGATTTAAGAATGAGTGCATCCGATATTGCGATTCTATTAAAAAGTTTGCCACCCAATGCGATTCAAAAAATTGAATTAATCAGAACACCATCTGCAAAGTATGATGCATCTGGTGGCGGTGGCGTAGTTAATGTTGTGTTGATGAAGGGCATTAAATTAGGCTTAAATGGATCGGTGAATAGTGGCTTTGCACAAGGATTGTATGGGAATCAGTTTATTGGTTTTAATTTGGCTAACAATAATGATAAGTTGACCTCATACGTAAATGCTCAATTCAGTAATAACAATGGGTATACAATTACAAACTCGGATAGGAGTGTAACATTTGATACTTTGCTTAAACAAAATGCTAGAACTGTTTCTCCCAATACTTCCATAAATCTTGGGTATGGTTTTGGAAAAAATGTTGGCAATAAATGGGAGTTGAATTATGATGGCAGAATGAGTCAAAATAAATCGGAAAATAGCACAGTTAATTCGTCTATTGTTAAAGTGCTTTCACTCAATAAAAATTTAAGTGAGCTATATTCATTGGTTGAAAATAATACTTCTAATAAATTTATTAATCAATCCTTTAGGGCAAAATATAAATTAGACACCGTTGGTGGAGAATGGGTTAATGACGTGGCTTTTAATTTTTCAAAAAGCAATACAGACCAAGTATATAATAATGTGTTGTTAAGCAATAGTAATTTATCAAGAGGGGATGGGGAATTCGGAAATGACAGAAGTTTTTTCACTTATCAATCTGATGTAAAAAAGAAGTGGCTAGGACTCACTACAGAAGCGGGTTTGAAGACATCTACTTTATTATTTAAGAACCGATCTAATTATACAAAGACAATTCAAAATGTCACCAATCCTGATCCATTTAGAACAAATAGTTTTGACTATAAAGAACAGATTAATGCAGCTTACTTACAAGCGTCTAAAACCTGGGGCCCTGTTGTTTTAAAAGTAGGCACTAGATTTGAACAAACAATTATGCAGGGCCATCAAATAGTGCCGACAGATACTACTTTTTCAGTCAATAGAACCGATCCTTTTCCATATGTTTATTTGAGTAGAAAAATAATTAACATCATGCAATATGAATTGCGTGGGTTTTTAGTTTATCGAAAAACAATTAGTAGGCCCTCTTATGATTATTTAAATCCGTTTGCAAAATATATTGATCCCTTTTTATACGAAGCGGGTAATCCCAATTTAAGACCCCAATTCACTACTAATTATGAAGCAAATATTAGTGTAGACGACAAGCCTATATTTGCCTATGGAATAAATGAAACGAAAGATATTTTTACCAATGTAGTTTATCAGTCACCCACCAATAAGCAAATTAGTTATCGCACCTATGATAACTTAGGAAAAAGTAGAGAAACCTATTTTAGAATTTTGGGTGTCATTCCTCCAGGGAAAAAGTTTTTCGCTGTTATTGGTACACAGTATAACCGCAATGATTACAATGGATTTTATGAAGGCAAGCCAATTTCATTTAATAAAGGAACCTGGACTTTGTTCACTTTCCAATCGCTTAAATTAGACGCCCTTTCAACTATTACGTTGAATGGTTTTTGGAGATTTAGTGGTCAACAACAATTTTACGAGTTATCGGATTTTGGTTCATTGAATACTTCTGTTAACAGACAATTCTTAAAGAAAAAACTAATTATAACAGCAAGCTATAATGACTTTTTATTTACGAATAAAAACAATTTCACATTGCGTCAAGGTACTCAAAATGCAATTGGTTATAGAGAAAATGACTCAAGACGTTGGGGTTTATCTTTAAGGTATAATTTTGGATTTAAACCTAAAGAAAATAAGATGGATATGTTGGATGTCGGGGCCGATAATAAATAGGTTCTAATCATAATTCCTATGGGTAATACTTTTTGCCAATTACATACTATTTTCTTTATTATTTAGCAGCACTTACTTTTTCTATTACTGCAAACACACTCATTGTTCCCATGAGTATTACAACTAACCAGCCACTTAATTGAATCCATACTGGATAGGCATACTGTTTTAATACAGGTATTTTCCTGCTCGCTATGAGCATAATGGATAACGCAAATGGCAAAATAAATCCATTCAATAATCCAGCTAATAAAAGCAATTCCTTTGGCTTTCCAATGATTACAAATAACAAGGTTGTGAATATAATGAAGCCACTAATAATAATTCTTTCTTGCTTTATTATTTTAAGCTTTACATGTTTGATAAAACTAAAGGAAGTATAGGAAGCTCCAATGACGGATGAAATTGCAGCACTCCATAAAACAATTCCAAAAATAAATAAACCCCATCTTCCTCCCGCTGATTCAAAAATGGTAGCAGCAGGATTATTTTTATCTAAATGAATCCCCTTCGTAACTATTCCTACTGCAGCTAAAAATAAAATGTAACGCATGATGGACGAAATAATAATTCCACTACTTGCACTTTTTGTTACAAATGGAATTTGGCTTGGCCCACTAATTCCTGCATCTATTAAACGATGTGCACCTGAAAAAGTAATATAGCCTCCAACGGTACCACCAACAATAGTAACAATGGCAAGTAAGGATATTTTTTCAGGAATAAAAGTGTGATGTACTGCGTCAAATATAGGAGGGTTAGCTGCATACACGATTAATAAGGTTAATCCAATTTTAATGATGCCTAAATATTTTGTGATTACATCTAACATTTTTCCAATTTCTTGAATCCAAAAAATGAGTATAGCGATAACACCACTTATCATGGCTCCTTTTGCAAATGAAATACCCGTTAAAATATTTAGGGCTAGTCCACATCCTGCTATGTTGCCAATATTAAAGGCTAATCCACCCAAAACCACAAGTATAGATAACAAGTTGCCAAGGCCTGGTAATAATTCATTGGCAATTTCTTGTGCACGCATACCACTTAATGTTATACAACGCCAAATATTTATTTGTGCACCTAAATCAAGTAGGATGGATATTAATATTACAAAACCAAAGCTGGTAATAAGCTGTTCGGTATAAACCGAGGTTTGTGTAAGAAAACCTGGTCCAATGGACGAGTTGGCCATTAAAAATGCAGCACCTAAACTGACTCCTGTTAAAGAGGGAAGTGTTGCATTTGTTTTAATATTTTTTAATTTCAATATGATGATTCTTTAAGGCTTCATAAATGGATGTTGAAAATGTTATGGCATTAGGACCATCGCCATGAATACAAATGGTATCTAATTTCAAATCAATGATATCACCTTGCAAACTAACAACTTTATTATCCTTTATTAAGCTAATTACTTGTTTTATTACTTGATCCTCTTCTTCTAACATAGCATGTGATAAATGTCTCGGGGTAAGCTGACCATTTTTTTGATAGGATCTATCTGCAAATGCTTCTCTATAAAATGGTTGACCATTCATAATTGCTTCCTGTATTGTATAGCTGCCACTTAAACCATAAATAATTAAGGTTGGATCAATTGCTTGAATGGTTTGAACAAATGTTTTACTTAAAAGGGTGTCTTTCGCACAATCATTATAAAGAGCGCCATGTAATTTAACATGGTGAATGGGTGCACCCATTTCGTTTGCAATTTTTTCAAACAAATAATATTGTTCATTAATGAGTTCAGCTAATTCAAGTACTGAAATAAATTGAGATACTCTTCCGAAATTTTCTCTATCAAAATAACTTGGATGTGCACCAATTGCTACTTGATGTGCTAATGCAATTTCAATGGTTCTTTTGATCGTGTCTGCATTTCCAGTATGTCCTCCACAAGCTATATTAGCACTGCTTATAAAAGGCATGATATAGGATTCATTTCCCATACCTTCGCCCATGTCACAGTTAATATCAATACTTAAATGGTGCATACATTGATTTGTATAATGTTTGTGCAGTATCCAAATTGGTTAAACTAAATTTAAATGGAATTCCATTTTTCATTTGAGCAAACCTTGGTAAATCTACCAAAATTATTTGACCCAAATTTGCATACCC
>JBDKFR010000104.1:0-22656 GCA_039798645.1 Bacteroidota bacterium | reverse complement strand
ATAATATATAAACTATACTCTATTTACTTACAATAAAGTTTGATTTGCTCATCAGGATTTACCTCTGTGAAGTTTCTTGATTTTGCTAAATATAAAAATTTGCATCCCTTTTCAATATTACCTAATTGAACTAAGGATACTCCTTTATATAACTCAGACTTTCCTGAAACACCTCCTAGATTAATACTTTTTGTAAAATAATTATCTGCTGTTGCATAATCAGCCATTGAAAAATAACAAATCCCAATGTTTTCATAATAGGCGTAATTCTTTGCATCTAAACTGGACGCCATTTTAAATAAACGAATTGCATTTTTATAATCCGCTTTCATAAATGCATTGGTAGCCGAGTCCTTGTATAAGTTCAAAAAGTTAACTGTGTTTTCTGAAAAATTTCCTTTTACATACACTTTATTATTCTCATAGGAAATGGTGGATTTCTCTATGAAATATTCTTTGTTTTCAATCGTACCGTAAATTAAGGAACGAATATTTTGTAAATTATAACTACTATCAATTTTAGGATGCAGTTTTAATGCACTATCTGCCATTATTTTTAAATAATTGGTACTTTTCCTACCCCCTAGTTCATATTTAGCGCCTAAATAATGATACCATACATAGGGTTCATTTCTTAATTTAACTGCAACACCAAAAGCTTTATCTAATTCAACTGAATCCTTGAACTGCATACAACTCACTGTTAAATTTGAATAAACACCTGAGTTACGGGGCCTTCCATAAAATGCAATTTTATTGTACTTAAAAGAGCTATCTAATTTATTTTGGGTCGCATACATGTATCCTAAAAAATAATCATTAATGTAAATATTAGGATTATCATTTTTACTTCGCTCTAGTAAATCAAAGGCAACATCATACTTGTTTAATTTTGCATAATATTTTGCAAGTATCGCATCTACTGGTTGTGCTGCATAATTCAAATTAGGTATGGGTGTATAAGTTGCATAAAAACCATTTAATACATCCTCAGGCACATTCTGTTCGCCATATGCGTTTAACATATTTTGCATCACCAATGACTTATAGTTATTATAAGTTGTATACAAAACATTAATCAAAGCAATCAATAAAAATAATTTATAATAAATATATATTCCTTTCACTTTAATCACCTCATTTTTTTGATGATCATAAAACACAACAGCCATTGCCATGACTAATGCAAAATAAATTTGCATAACAGGTCTTTCAATTGGAAAGTTGAAAAATGCATCCGAAAAATAACAAGCTAATAACATCACAATTAGCAAGTAAATTTCAACTTCTTTGAAATTCGACACTTTAATAAATGCGGTTTTAATATTATCAAAGGCGATCAAAATAAACAAGCTGACAAATAACAAACCTCCTATAAAACCAAGTTCAGCTGTGATTTCAATAAAATCATTGTGCACATGGTATGGAATATAATACTCATTATCACGATCCCCTCTTGAAGAGAATATTTTCCAATTACCATATCCCGCGCCTAACAATGGATGCGTAATTGCATATTGTATTCCATCCATCCACAAACTAGTTCTTCCACTTTGTTCAAAGGTAATATCCTTAACCCTTTCCAGCGGTGCGGCATATCCGGAGCTAGCCGATCCTCCTAATTGTTTTCGTGTTTCTCTAGCATAATTTATTAATAAAGTGGTTAGCAAAACAGCTACTACTATTGGAATCACATAAAATAATAATTGCTTAAAAAACCAAATAATGGAATCTCGTTTTAAGAAAATAAATAAAATAAATAGCAAGCTCATTAAAATTAATCCCACGAAAGTACTTCTTGCATTCACTAACAAAAGCAATGTAAGGCCACCACAAAAAATACTTCCAAAAAGGTATTTATATATTTTATCTGTATTTAAAATTGCATATACAACAAAGGGCATTTTAAATAACAAACTTTGTGCATAAATATTTTTGTTTCCACTAGTACCATTTAAACTCAAAATAGTGGTGTCAATATCTGTTGTTTGTATACCGGTTAAAAACTTATTGATATTTACAATGGCTTCACCAAAAACAATAATTGAAACCGCATAGGAAAGCGGAATAAGCACTTTTTTATTTGTTGAAAAAATAATACTGAAGTGTATAAAACTTATAAAGGTTATTAATAATCTTGATAATGTAACCCAGGTTTCAATTTTATTGAAAGCATAAAAAATGGACATCAATGCCCATACTACATAGATTAAATAAAGAATTGAAGTTTTACGATTGAAAATTGCATGTAATTGATATAAATATTTTTCACCAAAAAAATAAAAATAAATAAATATCCCAATGTTCAAAATTGCAAGTCCTAACCATTGCGGCCCCATAGGGTCAAATGACTCAAATTGAGGGAGGTATTGAATAATGAAAAACAACAAAAATACAAACAACTCAAATGATACCCATTTTGAAAAGTTTGTCAGCTTATTATTTGTTGTGGCTTTAGACATTTTTAAAAATTAAACCTATGAGAATTAAATATTTTATGCCACCCCTGCTACAATAGCTTCGCGATAAACTTTTTGAATCAATCCTTGTAAAACCTTACCAGGACCAACTTCAGTAAAATTGGTGGCTCCATCCGCAACCATCGCTTGTACCGTTTGAGTCCATTTTACAGCTCCCGTTAATTGTGCTATTAAATTTTCTTGTATTTCAATTGGATCCACTACTGCTTTTGCTACAACATTTTGATATACCGGACAAACAGGCGTGTTGAATTTAGTAGCTTTTATAGCTGCTGCCAACTCAATTTTAGCAGGCTCCATTAAAGGTGAATGAAAAGCACCACCAACCGGTAATACCAAAGCTCTTTTAGCACCTGCTTCTTTCATTTTTTCACAAGCCATTTCAATTCCTTTTACAGAACCAGAAATGACCAACTGCCCAGGGCAATTATAATTCGCAGCTACTACTACTTCACTTGATTCTGCTGTTACCTTCTCACATATTTCCTCCACTTTTTCATCGGCCAATGCTAATACAGCAGCCATAGTAGAGGGTTGAATTTCACAGGCAGCTTGCATAGCCTTAGCTCTTATACTTACTAAACGTAAAGCGTCTTCAAAACTTAAAGTTTTATTGGCAACCAACGCACTAAACTCTCCCAAGGAATGTCCTGCAACCATATCGGGATTTAAATTAGGCGACGTTAAATAAGCAATTACTGAATGTAAAAAAACAGCTGGTTGTGTTACATTCGTTTGTTTTAACTGCTCATCAGTTCCTTCAAACATGATATCACTGATACGGAAACCTAAAATTTCATTTGCCTTTTCAAATAAAGCTTTCGCTGCTTCATTTTGTTCGTACAAATTTTTACCCATTCCTGAAAATTGACTTCCTTGACCTGGAAATACATAAGCGTGTTTTGACATATCATATATTTTGCGCATTCAAAAGTAGCGCTTTAATCTATAAAAATAAAAAAGGTGAAGTTTTCACTTCACCTGAACTAACACTAACCCGACACTAAGAACTATCTTTCTTAAAAGCTTATGCTTTTTTAATCCTTGATTTCAATGTATTTTAAGAATTCCATTTTAGTTGCTTCCTCTTGAAACTTACCCCCAAAAAAACTAGTAATGGTATTGGAACTATCGTCCTTTACTCCTCTACTTGATACACATAAATGTTTTGCATCCATCATAATGGCAACATCCTGTGTTTGCAAAACGGTTTGCAACGCCTTCCCCACTTGCATAGTTAAACGCTCTTGTACTTGAGGACGTTTTGAAAAGTATTCTACTAAACGATTCAATTTACTCAATCCAATTACTTTCCCACTGCTGATATAAGCAACATGCGCCTTTCCAAAGAAGGGTACAAAATGATGCTCACAATTTGTATAGAAGTTGATATTTTTTTCAACTAACATTTCATTGTACTGAAACTTATTTTCAAACAAAGTCATGCTAGGCATATTTGCTGGATTCAATCCTTGAAATAATTCTTTAACATACATTTTTGCTACACGAAGTGGAGTTCCACGTAAACTATCGTCACGCAAATCCATTCCCAATATTTCCATAATAGCTCTGAAATGAGGCTCAATAGCTGCTATTTTTTCATCGTCTGTATTATCAAAAGCATCAGCGCGCATGGGTGTATCCACTGAGCTAGCTTTATGTTGGTCGCCCATTTCTTCGATCAATAAATTATCGATTGCTAACTTTTCTTCCTTAAGCGGGGTAGTCAACAAAGTTTCTTTCTGTTTCATACAGTCGTATTTTTAATTCAAGATTATCAGACAAACGAGGTTTAATTAAATTATAAATTACAATCGCAATGTTTTCAGCAGTTGGATTTAAATTTTTAAAAATCTCAGTGTCTAGGTTTAAATTTTTATGATCAAATCTATTTTTAACTTCCTCCTCAACGATCGTACTTAAGTCCTTGGTGTTAATCACAAATCCTGTAATTGGATCTGGAATACCATTTACTTGTACAACTAATTCATAGTTATGACCATGATAATTTGCATTTGAACAGGCACCAAAAACTTCCTTGTTTTTAGCATCTGACCAGTCAGCACAAAACAACCTGTGCGCGGCATTAAAATGCTCTTTTCTAAATACCGCTACTTTTTGATTCATACTTACAAATTAAGAGAACGAAGTTACGGTATATATAACGTAGGATGAGTTAGATTGTTTAATCTTTTTGTAAAAAAGTTAAACGTTTAAGATTTTAGGGTCATTACTACCCAAAATATTCAACAAAAATCCTAGGGGTCTCGTATAATTTGATGCAATGTAGCTTTATTTCTGCTGGAATATGAGGAGCCAATTGTTGCCAAATAGCGATGGCTAAATTTTCGGTACTGCACATTTTTCCTTGCATAAAAGGTACGTCTAAGTTCAAATTTTTATGGTCAAGCTCATCAATGACTAATTTTTTGATAAGCACACTTAGCTTTTTAACATCATATAAAAACCCAGTTTCGGCATCGGGAATTCCCTTTACTGTTACAAATAATTCATAGTTATGACCATGCCAATTTTCATTCGCACAAACGCCAAAAACTTCCTCGTTTTTTTCCTTCGTCCAATTTGGATTAGCCAATTTATGAGCTGCATTAAAATGCTCCACTCTAGTCAAATACACCATCGAGTTAAATTATATTAAGACACAAAGATATAAATTTGATTGTCAAGAAAGCAATTTTTACATGGCTTTAACGACCTTTACAATATGAGAGTAATTATTACAGCAGCCACACATGGCGAATGGATGCCTAGTTTTCAAAAAATCAATCCAAAATATGTAGGGAACAGTAAAAAGTTTTCAGTGGGATTTCACGAATCAGGCATTGGGATGCTGGCTTCAAGTATTTCCCTTATGAAAATGTTTACCCAAGAAACCCCTACCCTTATTATTCAAGTGGGTATCGCAGGATGTTTTGACAAAAAAATTCCATTGGGAAAGGTTTATGCAGTCAATAATGATTTTGCTGGAGATATTGGAGTTGTCGAAAATAAAGTTTGGAAAGATTTATTTGATATGAAATTAGACAAGCCAAATGACGCGCCTTATGAAAAAAAGAGTTTACCAAATCCATGGCTGAATCAATTTAACCTTTTAAAATTACCTACTAAAAAAGGTGTAACAGTTAATACCATTAGTACTGATAAAAAGCAAATACAATTATTAGGCGGCAAATATAAAGCAGTACTAGAATCCATGGAAGGTGCATGTTTACATTATATGGGCCGAGACTTAACTATTCCATTTATTCAAATAAGAGCGGTGAGTAATTATGTTGGAGAAAGAGATAAATCAAAATGGAAAATACAAGAAGCGATATATAATTTGAATGAAACCCTTTTGGAATACTTAGACGCTTTATATAAAACAGCATAAAATGCCATTAATAGAATTAGGGTTTTCTCCTTGCCCCAACGATACCTTTATATTTGACGCATTAGTAAATCACAAAATTGATACTAAAGGCTATGAATTCAAATTACATTTAGAGGATGTTCAAACCCTTAATGAGTGGGCTTTACAGGGCAGACTACCATTGTCTAAAATTAGTTATGGCGTTTGGCCAATGGTAAAAAACAATTATCAACTATTAAATGCGGGAGGTGCATTAGGAAAAGGAGTTGGACCATTATTAATTTATAAAGAAAATAAGGATAACAAACCCAACCCAGCGACTATGTCGGTTGCTATACCTGGTAAAAACACGACTGCACATTTATTATTTAGTTTGGCTTTCCCTGAAGTAAAAAATAAACAATTTTTAGTGTTCAATGAAATTGAAGACGCGGTATTATCTGGCAAAGTTGATGCAGGTGTAATTATTCACGAAAACCGTTTTACTTACGCACAAAAAGGATTAAGTAAATGGATGGATCTGGGTACTTATTTTGAAGAAACATTCAATGCACCCATTCCTTTAGGTGGTATTATTGCAAGAAATGATATGACAAAGGAAGAGGTAAAAATAATTGATACACTTATCAAAGAAAGCGTTGAATTTGCTTTTAAAAATAGCTACGATAATCTACCTGAATTTGTAAAATGTCACTCACAAGAAATGTCAGAACAAGTCATGCGTCAACATATTGATTTATATGTGAATGACTTTAGTATTGATATGGGAGAAGTTGGCAAAAAAGCTATTACACAATTAGAAAAAGTATGGAGCGAACTAAAATAAATGAACATTTTTTAAGGCTTCAAAGCCTTTGCATATGCTGCTAGTACACGCACCCTCGCCTCCTCATGTACCACAATTGGTTTAGGGTAACTGAGTGAATCTAATTCAGGAATCCACTTACGTATATATTTTAATTCTTTATCAAATTTTTCTGTTTGCAGGCGTGGATTAAATACCCTAAAATAAGGGGCAGCATCACAGCCGCTTCCACTTGCCCATTGCCATCCTCCATTGTTTGCTGCTAAATCAAAGTCCAATAATTTTTGCGCAAAATAAGCTTCCCCCCAACGCCAATCAATTAACAAATGCTTGGTTAAAAAACTAGCAACAATCATTCGAACTCTATTATGCATAAAACCAGTCGTGTTTAATTCGCGCATACCTGCATCTACAATTGGATAACCTGTTCGACCCTCACACCATGCTTGAAATTCTTTTTCATTATTTCTCCATTCAATAAAATCATATTGCGCTTTAAATGATTTTCCTTTACCCACCTGAGGAAAATGCCAAAGTATCATATGATAAAAATCACGCCATATTAATTCGTTGAAAAAAGTACTATTTATTGATTGCGTAGCCAAAGCTAATTGTCGTACCGATAAGGTTCCAAAACGCAGATGCACACTCAATTGTGTAGTTCCTTTGATAGCGGGAAAATTACGTTGATCGGTATATTTTTTCACCAAGTTGACATCCCATTGAATAGGTGGTACAGTTAAATCGGTTTTGTTAAACCCTAATTGCTTTAAGCTAGGAATAGGCAAAGGTTTACTATCTATAAAGTAATCCATTAACTTAATGGAAGGATGTATTTTAGGAACATGGCTTGCCCAATAAGTTCTCCACTTATTAGCATATGGAGTATAAATGGTGTATGGCTTTCCATCATCTTTTATGACTTCCTCTTTTTCAAAAATTACTTGATCCTTGAAGCCGACAAATTCAATATTATTTTTCTCAAGCAAACTTTTTATTTGAGCATCTCGCTCAATAGCTAGTGGCTCATAATCATGATTCGTGTAAACCCCAGCAACCTTATATTTTTTTAGGTAAGCATTAAAAACATTTATGGGCTGATCATTTTCAACCCACATGGACTTTCCTTTTTCTACAAGTTCAGACTGCATATGCATGATAGTCCTATGAATAAAATCAACGCGTCGGTCATTTTTATCTTCTAACTTATCCAATATGGTTTTATCAAAAATAAAAAGCGGTAAAACCTTATGTCCATTTAGCTTCGCTTGATACAATGCATGGTATAATCCCACATTATCTTCAAAACGTAAATCCCTTCTAAACCAAAAAACCAAAACGGTATCCTTCATAAATCAAAACTGATATTTAAGCCCCTTAGTTATTTAATAAATGGCGTCTTCATTTACGATCCATCCCCAATTAAACAATATTAACATAAAATAGTTCTTGATAAAGGACAATATATTTAATTTAGCCAAATGCAAATTGGACAAATAACAGCAGCACTCGAAAATTGGGCACCCATATCCTTTCAAGAAGATTATGATAATTGCGGGCTTATAGTTGGGAATCCAAGTACCCTTTGCTCTGGCGTCTTATGTTCCTTGGATTGTACCGAGGCTGTAATTGACGAAGCCATTGAAAAAGGTTGTAATTTAATAGTAAGTCATCACCCCATTATTTTTAAGGGCATTAAACAATTTGACGAAACTAACTATGTGGCTAGAACAGTATTAAAAGCAGTCAAACATAATATCGCCCTTTATGCTATTCATACCAACTTAGATAATATACTGTTTGGAGTGAATAGCACCCTAGCAGACCGCTTAAACTTAGAAAATAGGCAAATTTTGGCCCCAAAACCTGGCTTAAATGATCAAAATGGTTATCCTGTAGGTTCGGGTTTAAAAGGAACCCTTCCTGAAGAAATGGAAGAAGCTGATTTCCTAAATTGGATGAAAAAAACCTTTGATTTATCGGTGATAAAACATACCCCATTAATAGGTAAACGATTGAAAAACATAGCTTTATGTGGTGGTTCGGGTAGTTTTTTGACGCAAACAGCTAAGGCGCAAAATATGGACTGCTTTATCACAAGTGACCTAAAATATCATGATTTTTTTGAGGCCGACGGTAAGCTTTTATTGGTGGATATAGGTCACGGGGAAAGTGAACAATGGGTTTCGGAGCTAATTGTTGCTCATTTAACGGGTAAATTCCCTACCTTTGCCGTCCTCCAATCCTTGGTGTGTACACAACCTATAACATATCTTAAATAAACTTGAAATATGGCATCAGTCAAAGACTTTTCAGTAGCAGAAAAATTAGTAAATCTTTACAAACTTCAAACTGTAGATAGCAGTATTGATCAAATTGAAATACTTCGTGGTGAATTACCAATGGAAGTAAAAGATTTAGAAGATGAAGTTCAAGGTTTAGTCAACAGACAAACTAGAATTGAAGAAGAAATTAATGGTATCACTGAATTTATCGAAATTAAAAAAGCATCGATTAAAGAAAGTGAAGCTTTATTAGCTAAGTACGAGCAACAAAGCGATAATGTAAAAAACAATCGTGAGTTTGAAGCCATCAATAAGGAAATTGAAATGCAAGGTTTAGAAATCAAACTTTGTGAAAAACATATCCGTGATGCGAACGAAGAATTAGCTGAAAAAGTAAAGGGTTTAGAAGCTGCTAAAAAAACAATTTCAGTTAAAGAAGGCGTGTTAAATCACAAGAAAGATGAATTAGAGAAAATCATCGCTGATACAGAAATTGAAGAAAAAGAATTAAGAGTTAAAAGCGAGGAAGCAAGAGCACATATTGACGAGCGTTTATTATTTAGCTACGATCGTATCAGAAACAGTTATCACAATGGATTAGCGGTTGTAACAGTAGAAAGAGATGCTTGTGGTGGTTGTTTTAACTCTATCCCTCCTCAACGCCAAAGCGAAATTCGCTTACACAAAAAAATAATCGTTTGTGAGAACTGCGGTAGAATTTTAGTGGAAGAGACTGCTGCAGATTCAAAAGGAAAGTAATAGCTGGGGATTCCTATTTTTCTATTCCCACTTTCAAAAAATATTCCGTTAAAGGGTAGCTCATCAGCTACCCTTTCTTTATTTTTACAACCATGTCTAAATTATTGCTTCTTTTCGGCATTCTTTTTTTTACTGGCACCACCCTATGGTCTCAGCCTAAGCAATATATTTGGAATGATAAATCTCAAGCAATTTACGAGTCCATTACATCCCTAAAAATTCCAGAGGCACGAAAAAACATCATTATTGAACGAAAAAATAATCCAGGAAATTTGGTAAATGACTTGCTAGAAAGCTATGCTGATTTTTATGAATTATTTTTAAATGAAAATAAAGCTGAATTTCAAAGACTATACCCTCAATTTGAAAACAGAATAAAATTATTCTCCTCTGGACCCAAGAATTCACCCTATTATTTATACAGCATGGGGTTAGCCCATTTACACAAATCAATTGTTGCTTTAAGATTTGATAAAACTTGGGATGCAGCCTGGGATTTCAGAAAGGCCTATTTCATGTTTAAAGATAATCAAAGAGCTTACCCCAATTTTTCACCTAATGACGTTTATTTTGGCATCATCACCACTGTTGTAGGTACCATTCCAAAAGGATATCAATGGATTGTGAATATTCTTGGATTAAACGGAAAAATAAGTGATGGAAATGCACTTGTATTAAAATATATCAATAGCAAAGATATTTATAGCAACAGGTGTCGAAACGAAGCCCTTTTAGTTTACCCCTATTTATTAATGAACTTTGAAGGCAATCAAAAAAAGACCTTCTCGTTTATTGAAAACACCCCGTATGATTTCAAAAAAAATCATATGCATGCATATATGGCTGCCAATTTATATTTAAACCACCAGCAATCTAGCAAGGCATTGAATGTGGTGCAGCAACTGGAATCCGGTGCAGCTTATATGCCTTTGCCATTCTGGAATTTAGAATTAGGTTACGCTTACATCAATGAACTTAAATTAGAAAAAGCACAAAAATCTTTACTTGATTTTATTCAAACCTTTAAAGGAAATTTTTACGTTAAAGATGCCTATGAGCGCCTTTCATGGATTGCTTATATGCAAGGTGATATGAACAAAGCCAACTATTATCGCAAACAAGTCCTAAGCGCAGGCAATCAAATTACAGACGCCGATAAACAAGCTTTTCAAAACGCAAAAAAAGGAACCTGGCCAAATATGATCTTATTAAAAGCAAGGTTATTGAGTGATGGTGGTTATCAAATGCAAGCCATTCAAATATTAACGGGTAAAACCAGTAACGATTTTGAAAATGATGCTGATAAAACGGAGTTTGCTTATCGATTAGGACGCATATATGATTTAATGGAGCAGGACGAAAATGCCATCAAATTTTATAAATCAGCCATTGAAAAAGGAAGCAACCAACCCGAATACTTCGCTGCCAAAGCGGCTTTGTTAATTGGCAATATTTATGAAAACAAAGGACAATTTTCTAAGGCTATTGAATTTTACAATATCTGTACCGAAATGAAAGACCATGCTTTTAAAAATTCTTTAGACCAAAAAGCAAAATCTGGCATTCAACGCTGTCTTAAATAATAAGATCTTAAATAAAAATGTATATTGCGAAAGCGATGTTAAACAAGTTAGAAATACATAATTATATTTTAATCGATCATTTAATGATTGATTTGTCTTCTCAATTATCAGTCATCACTGGTGAAACAGGAGCGGGAAAAAGTATTATTATGGGTGCACTAGGTCTTATACTTGGTGACCGAGCTGATAGTAGCGTTTGTAGAAACACAGAAAAGAAATGTTTTATTGAAGGGACTTTTCAATTAAACAACAAACAGCAATACACTGCTTTTTTTGAAGCAAACGATATTGACTTAACGGACGAAATTATTATAAGAAGAGAAATAAGTGCTCAGGGTAAATCAAGAGCCTTTATTAATGATACCCCTATTAACCTTAACGAATTAAAACAACTTACCAATCAGTTAGTTGATTTGCATCAACAATTTGACACTTTGACTTTAGGAGATAGCGATTTTCAACGAACGGTGATTGACGCTTTAGCCAATTTGCAAAAAGAAGTATTGGTTTATCAGGAAGCATTTCAACAATGGAAAGCGGCTGAAAAAGAATTGAACGAGCTGATGGCGAGAAAAGAAGCATTCGATAAAACCGAAAGTTATAATCAATTTTTATTGGAGGAGCTGGTAGCCTTAAACTTACAAGAAAATGAGTTAGAGGATATAGAGAAAGAACTGAAGTTTTTGGAAAATGCGGTACAAATAAAATCTCAATTAGATCAAAGCATATTACAATTAGAAAATTCAGATAACCCAATTGTTCAGCAGCTTAAACAAATTGGAAATACACTTGAATCGATTGTGAAATGGCAACCTGGTTTTGAAGAATTATTACTTCGTATAAAAGCAGCTCAAATTGAATTATCGGATATTTCAAGCGAATTAACCATATGGCAAGATAAAATTGATCTTGATGAAAATAAAATAGCAACCATTCAGGATAGACTTTCACAAGGTTATAATTTGCAAAAAAAACATAAGGTTAAAAGTACCGCCGAGTTATTAGCCATTCAATCTAACCTCGAAAAAGAATTAGAAGCCGTCTTAAATTTAGACGAAAATATTAGTGCTTTGACCAAGAATGTAAGTGACCAATTTAATATTGTAAAAAAGCTTGCAAAAACAATATCGGATAAAAGAAATAAGCAGGCTGACCCATTGATAAAAAACGTGAATCAATTACTACATCAAGTAGGTATGCCAAATGCTAAAATAAAAGTGAGTATTGAACCTATTCCTTACAACCAATTTGGAGAAGATAAAATTGACATTCTATTTGACGCAAACAATACCAATCGCTTTGAACCTATTCGTAAAGTTGCCAGCGGTGGAGAGTTAAGTCGTTTAATGTTATGTATAAAATCATTAGTGGCTAAATCAGTTGATTTGCCTACCATGATTTTTGATGAAATTGATACAGGTATATCAGGCGAGCCTGCAAAACAAGTAGGATTATTACTCCAAAATCTTGGCGCCACAAGGCAGGTACTTTGTATTACGCACCAGCCTCAGATTGCCGCTAAAGGGCATTCCCATTTATATGTTTACAAGGAAATAATAAATAATGTCACTCAAACACATTTAAGGGCATTGGATAAGGAAGAGCGCATTCAACATATTGCTCGCATGATTGGTGGAGATCCGCCTACAAAATCGGCTATGGACAATGCAAAAGAGCTAATGTCTGCATAATTGTACTTGTTTTTTTAACTTCTTTTATGAACCATTCTCAGGTATTATATTTATTTTTACGACATTAAAATATTCATTTTACAAGCTTAAAAAAACATAACATGGCATATAATTTATTAAAAGGAAAAAGAGGAATTATTACAGGTGCATTGGATCAAAACTCAATTGCATGGAAAGTGGCAGAAAAAGCACACGAAGAAGGCGCTAGTTTTGTATTAACCAACGCTCCTATTGCGATGCGCATGGGTGAAATAAATGGATTAGCTGAAAAAACAAATTCTAAAATAGTACCAGCTGATGCTACTAGTGTGGAAGAGTTAACCAACTTGTTTAATGAGTCTCAACAAATATTGGGAGGTAAAATTGATTTCGTATTACACTCTATAGGAATGAGTGTTAACATTAGAAAAAAAATTGCCTATCCTGAATTAAACTATGACTACTATGCAAAAGGTGTTGATGTTTCAGCAATGTCACTTCATAAAATGTTGAGCGTTGCTTATAATTTGGATGCCTTAAACGAAGAAGCAAGTGTAGTAGCATTAACTTATGCAGCAGCTCAAAGAACCTACCCTTTTTATACCGATATGGCGGATATCAAAGCATTATTAGAATCCATCGCACGCAGCTTTGGTTATCATTATGGTTTAAAGAAAAGAGTTCGTGTAAATACTGTTTCTCAATCTCCAACTAAAACTACAGCAGGAACAGGAATTAAAGGCTTTGGCGACTTTTTTGATTATGCAAATGCAATTGCACCACTAGGAAATGCAAGTGCTGAGGATTGTGCAAATTACTGTATTACCTTATTTTCTGATTTAACCAAAATGGTTACTATGCAAAACTTATTCCATGATGGTGGATACTCTACTACGGGGGTAAGTGATTTAATTATGCAAAAAGCTGGTATTACGGAAGGATAATATAGCCGTCGCAAGTATCATTAAAGTCAACTAAAAGAAACTAATATTAAAATTCAATTAATGTAAAATGAGCAATAAGGAAATCAATCCAAAATTAGTAGAGGCCATCGGTTATTTAGGTTCCCTTTTAAGTTGTGTCACTTTTATTCCACAGGTATACCTAACTTGGCAATTACATAGTGCAAAGGATTTAAGTTTACTAATGATTTTAATTGTCAACTTTAGTTGTATGGTGTGGTTAACTTATGCGTATTTAATTAAAAGTAGACCCGTACTTATAGCTAACACAATTGTACTTATCTTAAGCCTAATGTTACTTTATTTTAAATTAACTTTTTAAGTTTACCACTCATTCAAATAAAAAATAGGATTGCAAAATGCAATCCTATTTTTTTTAACAAAGCATGGCTTTGTTATTCTTCATAATAAGATATTAATATTGGGTCGCTAGCTTTATGCAAAAGCGACCAAATAATTAATACTCGTCTTCATTAAACATAAAGTCTTCTTGACTTGGGTAGTCAGGCCAAATATCTTCAATACTTTCATACACTTCACCTTCGTCCTCTAACTCTTGTAAATTTTCAACTACTTCGATTGGAGCACCACTCCTAATTGAGTAGTCAATTAATTCATCTTTTGAAGCTGGCCAAGGAGCTTCTTCTAAATAGCTGGCTAATTCTAAAGTCCAAAACATAGCGGATTATTTTTGCAAAAGTAGCCGTATAAATGATATAACCAAATGTGTTTTTTCTACAGGATGTAAACAAATCTTTAAATTTTACAATAAATGCCCCGGAATTATTAGGTTTGTACTATGAAAGAAGCCCAAAAACTACTAATTGCCAATGATATATGGAAAAATTATGGCAGTGTATCGGTTTTAAAGGGGGTTTCCTTGGAGATTGAAAAGGGGGAAGTAGTTTCTATTGTTGGAGCCTCAGGGGCTGGAAAATCAACACTTTTATACATTGTAAGTAGCCTAGAACAGGCTGACAAGGGGGAAGTAATATTTGACGGCCAAAATATTACCAAACTTTCTAATAAGCAATTAGCCGCTTATAGAAACCACGCTATTGGATTTGTGTTTCAATTTCACCATTTACTTCCTGAATTCACCGCCCTCGAAAATGTGAGTATACCCGGATGGATAGCTAAATCATCAAAAAAGAAGGTACATGACCGCGCTATGGAATTACTAGATTTTATGGGGTTGGCAGATAAGTATCATAAAAAACCACATAGCCTCTCAGGTGGAGAACAACAAAGGGTTGCGGTAGCAAGGGCTTTGTTAAATAATCCAGCCATGATTTTTGCAGATGAACCCACTGGAAATTTAGATAGTGAAAACGCAGCTGCATTGCACGAATTATTTATTCGCTTACGAGATGAAATGAATCAAAGCTTTTTGATAGTAACCCATAATGAGTTACTAGCTAATATGGGTAATAGAAAATTACAAATGAAAGACGGTCAATTCATTTAAGCAAATACTAATAAAATTTTACGATACTCTAGGCTTCCATGGTTGGTCAGCTACCCCTTTTAAATGTCCTATGTACCTTGCCAACACAAATAAATAGTCACTAAGTCTATTTAAGTATTGAATGACCATTGGATCAACAAATAATTCTTCCTCTTGTAAATTAACGCACCAACGTTCTGCACGACGACAAACACATCTTGCTATGTGAGCTGTAGAAATAGCCTGGTGTCCAACAGGCAAAATAAATGATTTCATAGGTTCTAAAACCAAATTCATTTCATCCATTTTTTGCTCTAAAAAAGTGATATCAGATTCTTTTAAATCAGGAATTTTCAAATGTGGCTCTTTATCAGGATCACAAGCTAAGGAAGAACCTACCGTAAATAAACGGTCTTGCACTTCACCTAAAATAGCTTTTATTTCTGTTTCATTTATTAAATCACTCAACAAGCCTATAAATGAATTTAGTTCATCAACTGTGCCGTATGATTCGATTCTAATGTGACTTTTAGCCACCCTTGTTCCACCAATTAATGAGGTTTTACCTAGGTCACCAGCTTTTGTATAAATTTTCATAAGGCTTGATTTTACTTGCTCTCTGCTTTAAACAAAACTAATTAAATAAAGTTCAACAAAAATTAAAAAAGCCCCCATTAGGAGGCTTCTTATTAACTATTTATATACTAAGTGTAATTACCTGTGCTTATTGTTCAAAGTATCAGTTTCAATCAAACCATCTCTTAAACGAACTACTCTATGAGCATACTGCGCAATATCTTCTTCGTGTGTTACTAGAACAACCGTGTTTCCTGCTGATTGAATTTTACCAAATAATTCCATTACTTCAACCGATGTTTTTGAATCCAAATTACCAGTAGGTTCATCCGCTAATAAAATCGATGGATTGTTAACCAAAGCACGCGCAATAGCTACACGTTGAATTTGACCTCCACTTAATTCATTTGATTTATGATGACTGCGATCAGCTAGTCCTACTTTTTCTAATGCTACCATTGCACGATCTAACCTTTCTTTTTTGGGAATACCTGCATACACTAATGGAAGCGCAACATTTTCAGCTGCCGATAAACGTGGTAATAAATTAAATTGTTGGAACACAAAACCAATTTCAATATTTCTGATACCCGCTAATTCGTCATCTGTCATTTTGCTTACGTCATGACCATTTAAATTGTAAGTACCGCTTGTAGGGGAATCTAAACATCCTAAAATATTCATGAGCGTACTCTTTCCACTACCTGAAGGACCCATTAAAGCAACATATTCGTTCCTGTTAATATCTAAGTCAATCCCTTTCAACACTGGAATAGCTTGATTAGCCATGAAGTAGCTTTTCTCTATTGCTCTTAATTGTATAACTGAAGACATAATTTATTGTTTATTAATAACTTTCGGGACTTTAAAAAATATATCGTCTGAAGCAGGTGCATTTTTAAGTGCTTCTGCTCTAGTAATTGAACCAGTAATTTCGTCTGTCCTTAATACATTAACCGCATCACCCATATGCATTAAAGGCTCAGTTCCTGTGGTATCCAACGCATTTAATTGTTCAACAAATAGAACTAAATCTTGCATATCATTGACCAACTTGTCCATTTTTTCAGGTGCCACATTCAATCTGGACAAATGCGCTAAATGGGATACTAATTTATTGTCTACTTGCATAATACAAATGTAAGTCAAACCATCAAACCCTCCATCGAGTATTGTTAAAAGGTTATTTGGCCCAATCAATGGCAAAAAGGTGAAAAAATACCCTCAAAATAAAAAGATTTTTTTGAAATTAGTTGCATAACTAACTAATTTTACACAAATGCTTAATTTATGCAACGTTCTATTAAAAATGTGGTGGTTTTAGGAAGTGGTGTGATGGGCTCCAGAATTGCTTGTCACTTTGCAGGTGTGGGTGTTAAAGTTTTATTATTAGATCGACTTTCTCCTGGCGCTGAGGAATCCGATAACAAAAAAGAACGAAACAAATTAGTGGATGATTCTTTAACTGCTTCGGTTAAATCAAACCCTTCTCCATTATATACGAGTAGTGTATTAAAATTAATTTCCACTGGAAATTTTACTGATGATATTTCAAAAATTAGCAACGCTGATTGGATTATTGAAGTAGTGGTAGAAAGATTGGATATTAAAAAATTAATTTACGATGAAGTTGAAAAATATAGAAAGCCCGGCACTTTAGTAAGTTCTAATACATCAGGGATTCCAATTCATTTAATGGCAGAGGGTCGTAGTGATGACTTCCAAAAACATTTTTGTGGAACACACTTTTTTAATCCACCAAGATACCTTCGATTATTAGAAGTTATCCCTACTCCAAAAACGGATCCTAGTGTGATTGATTTCTTTATGCATTACGGTGATGTTTATTTAGGTAAAACAACTGTATTGTGTAAGGACACACCAGCCTTCATTGCCAATCGTGTAGGCGTTTTTAGCATGATGAGCGTAGTGCATATCATGGAGAAATTAGAAATGACTATTGACGAAATTGAATCATTAACTGGACCTGTTATGGGTCGACCAAAATCAGCTACATTCAGAACAGCTGATGTAGTGGGTATTGATACGCTTGTTAAAGTTGCAAAAGGGGTTGCAGATAATTGTCCTAACGATGAAGCAAAAAATATTTTCAGTTTGCCTAGTTGGCTAGAAAAGATGGTTGAACAAAACTGGTTAGGAGACAAAACAGGTCAAGGATTTTTCAAAAAAGTTAAAACAGCTACGAGTAAGGAAATTTTAACTTTGAATTTAAAAACATTTGAATACGAGCCGCGTAATAAACCAAAATTTGCTTCTATTGCTGCAGCAAAAGCAATTGAAAATCTAGGAGAAAGAATTAAAGTTTTATACAACGGTAAAGATAAAGGTGCTGAATTTGTGCGTCAATTCCATCATGCATTGTTTTCTTATATAAGCTTTAGAATTCCAGAAATAAGCGACGAATTATACCGCATTGACGATGCCTTAAAAGCTGGATTTGGATGGGAAATTGGTGCTTTTGAAAGCTGGGATGCATTGGATGTAAGTCAAACAATTAAGGACATGAAGGCAGCTGGTATTGCCATTGCACCCTGGGTAGATACTATGAATAGCAAAGGTCTTTCTTTTTATATGGTAAAAGAAGGTAAGCGTTACTATTATGATGTAGCAGCTCAAGATTATAAAATCATACCCGGCGCTGAATCATTTATTATTTTATCAGATCTAAAAGAAAAAACAATCTGGAAAAATGTTGCTTGTAATTTAGTTGACATTGGAGATGGTGTTGCAGGATTTAGTTGGAATACAAAAATGAATAGCATCGGAGGTGAAGTATTAGAAGGACTTAATAAATCCATTGCCATTGCTGAAGAAAAATTTAATGGATTAGTTGTTGCGAACGAAGGGAATTTATTTAGTGCAGGCGCAAACGTAGGCATGATATTCATGTTGGCCATTGAACAGGATTACGAGGAACTAGATATGGCCATTCGCACTTTCCAAAACACCATGATGAGAGTACGCTACTCCTCTATCCCAGTAGGTATTGCACCACATGGATTAACACTGGGTGGTGGATGTGAAATGAATTTGCATGCAGACACGATCGCTGCTGCTGCAGAAACTTATGTAGGTTTGGTTGAATTAGGTATAGGGGTTATTCCAGGCGGCGGTGGAACAAAAGAATTTGTGTTAAGGGCTTCCGATGAAATGCATATTGACGAACCAGATACCATTACCTTAAAAAATAGATTCTTACATATTGCTACAGCAAAAGTGGCTACTTCGGCACATGAAGCAATGGAAATGGGCATATTTAGAAAAGGTATAGATCATATTGTTTTAAATCAATCTCGTCGAATAGCAAAAGCAAAAGAACAAGTATTAAGTTTATATGAAGCGGGTTATACGCAAGCACAACAAAGAACTGATATTAAGGTATTAGGTAAGTCGGCACTAGGTGCTTTATATGCGGGCATTAACGCTATGTGGAGAGGTGGTTATGCAACTGACCATGATAAATTGGTAGCTCAAAAATTGGCTTATGTAATGTGTGGTGGTGATTTAAGTGAAGCAAGTTTAGTAAATGAACAATATTTATTAGACCTTGAAAGAGAAGCCTTCTTAAGTTTATGTGGTCAAAAGAAAACATTGGAAAGAATTCAGTCAGTGATGACCTCTGGTAAGCCAATTAGAAATTAATTTAAAACCAATAATAAAAAAAAGGAGTCCAATTGGACTCCTTTTTTTATGGCAACTTTATAAAATTTGTTTGAGCGCTTCCTTTACATTAGGATAATCGAAAACAAATCCCGCTGACTCAATTTTATTACTAGAAACATTGGCACTTTTTAAAACTTCAATACTCATTTCGCCTAACATAATTTTTAAAACAAACTCGGGCACTTTAATGGTTAAATAAAACCTATGCATGGTTGAAGCAATCTCATTTACCAAATGCTTATTGTTAACAGGATGAGGTGCAACAGCATTATACACCCCATTCACTGCTTGGTTTTCAGCAGCAAACAAAATCATCTTACATAAATCGTCTTGGTGAATCCAGCTCACTATTTGTTTGCCTGATCCTAATATGGTGGCTACACCATATTTTGCAGGCTTAATGAATTCTGCTAAAGCACCGCCTGCTTTATTAAATACAATACCAATTCTTAAAGTAACCAACCTTATTCCTAATGTACTTACACTTTGTACACTCTCCTCCCACTGTTGACAGGTAGTTCCTAAATAGGATTGATCACATTTATCTGTTTCACTAAATCCATTTTGTATGGAGTTATCCGTATCAGGTCCGTACCACCCAATAGCTGATGCAGCAATAAGTGTTTTAACTTTATGGTTATTTTCATTTAATGCCTTAACTAATAATGCACCAGACTTTACCCTACTATCAATAATTTCTTGTTTTCTTTTGTCGGACCATCTTTTACTTGCCACACTTTCCCCTGCTAAATGGACTATTATGTCAGCCTCGTTTAAGGCACTTGTATCAATGAATTGTTTATCAATATCCCATATTGCATAAGACAAATGCTGTTGACTTGATTTTTTTTCAGACCTCGAAAGTACGATTACCTTATACCCTTTAGCCAATAAATAAGTGGTTAAGGATTTCCCTACCATGCCAGTCCCGCCGGTTATTAATACTGTTTGCATGTAGCAAAGATAAGGGTGGTTCAACTTACAATAAATAAAAAAACCCCCGCATGATGCGGGGAAGACAGTTATATAATATCTTAAGTTTTTAAAATAAGATATTATATAACTAACATTTAAAAATAAAAACCCCCGCATGATGCGGGGAAGACAGTTGTGTGAAATCATAAATTATAAATAATATGACTTCACACAACTTGCAATAATTAAAAAAACCCCCGCATGATGCGGGGGTTACAACTAAATCAAATGACCCAAAACTATTTTTAATCTGGCTTTTTGCCGTCTAAAAAGGTGTTCAACGTTGATAACTGTGCCTGATTTTGATCGTCTTGCTCTACTGTATACTTACTGTAAAAGTTTTCTACAGAAGCCAAAGTGTTTCCAAATAAATCCATGTTTCTTCTTACATAAGCAGGCACTTCATCAAATTCTGCACTTGGATCATTACCATTGCCAATGTTAAAAGATAAATTTCTTAGTTTTTGAATACGCTCACGAACCTTACGTCTTTGCTCTTCAGAATCATCTAAAGGCATGTCATAATTTTGTGCACTTCTTGTTTCTACATTTGAAGGCGTAAATTCTTCTTCACGCATAACCAATTGCATAGTTGGTTCTTCTTCTACGGCAAATCGGAATGAAGTTTCAGTTTGTTCAACAGTTGTTTCTACAGCTTCTACAATTGGAGAAGCTTCTTGAACTGGTGCAACAATTTCTTCTTGCGTATTTTCTTCAACCACATCAACCACAGGCGTATTTTCAGCCTCAGCATAAATATTTGTTGGTTTACTTAATACAAATGCTGATGTAAAATCTTCCACTTCAGCAACTTCCATATTCAATTCAAATACTTCGTCGGCATTTTCTTCAATACCATCAAAATCAACATTGTCAATACTTTCCTCTATTTCATTTTCAATCTCTTCATCTGGTATAGAAACAAATACATTGGTAACCGTTGAAGTATCTTCATAATGAATTGTTGGTGTCAAATCCAATTCGAAAGATTCAGCTAATGACTCGCTCACAACAACTTCTTCTTGAAACACTTCTTGAATTTCTTCATTCAATATTTGAGTAGGCTCCTCAATACTTTCTAATGCTACTGTATTTGATTGATAAGCATCAACAACTGAAGCACTTGAAGGATTTTCAACAGGGGTATTTACCACTTCTGGTTCTGAAGACAATGTCATTACAATTTTATCTTCAACAGGTGCTTCTGCTTTCTTTACGTCTTCTATTTTAAATGGATCTTTACCTTCAAATCCAGTTGCGATTAAAGTAATGCCAATTTTTTCACCTAAAGTATCATCATAGCCACTTCCCATAATCACATCGCTGTTTTCACCAGTGCGCTCACGCAAAATAGTACTGATGGTTTCAAGCTCATCCATGCTGCATTCAAAATCACCTTCGGCACTATTGATATTTAATAAAATCCATTTTGCACCTTTAATGTCATTGTCATTTAACAATGGTGAATTCAATGCTTCTTCAATAGCTCTTTGTGCTCTATTTTCTCCTTCTACCTCGGCCTTACCCAAAATAGCTACTCCGCCATTTTTCATAACCGTGCAAACGTCAGCAAAGTCAACGATAATATGACCACGGCTATTAATTACATCCGTGATACATTTAGCTGCAGTAGCTAATACGTTATCAGCTTTCGTAAAGGCTTCCTTCATTTTTAAATTACCATACTGAACTCTTAGCTTGTCGTTAGAAATGACCAATAAAGTATCCACTAAAGGCTTTAATTGGTTAATACCTTCCTGTGCTTGCTTTTGACGACGTGGTCCTTCAAAACCAAAAGGAGTTGTTACAATTCCAACAGTTAAAATGCCCAAATCCTTGCAAATTTTTGCAATGATTGGTGCGCCACCTGTACCTGTACCACCGCCCATTCCGACTGTGATAAAAGCCATTTTAGTATTTACTTCAAGTATTTTCTTAATTTCTTCTAGCGATTCTTCGGTAGCCAGTTTACCAACCGAAGGGTCGGCACCTGCTCCTAAACCCTGAGTCAAATGTGGTCCTAACTGAATTTTATTAGGAACTGGGCTTTGTTCAAT
>JBDKFR010000103.1:0-2670 GCA_039798645.1 Bacteroidota bacterium | reverse complement strand
TGAGTAATTTACCATTAGGATCATTCAAGGCAATTTCTGGAGCTGGCTGACCAATACTAAGTGGTGTAGTTTTGATATTTGAATTTACCTGTGCATTTAAAGTATTGGTAAATTGAATCAGTGGTTCCGCTTTCGTTTTTTCAGCTGCTTGTTTAGCTAAGGCTAATACCTGTGCTGTTTCCATAGATCTTAAGCTTAAACCTAATAAGTAATAAAGCATAGCCGGGTTATTGCTATTATTAATATTTTGGGCTACGTATTTATTGATATCTTCTATTTTGTCAACTCTTTGTTTTTGCAACAAATAAATAGCACTATCATTAGCTTTTTCTTTTTGTAAAAGGTCTAAACTATATAGTGTTGAAAATATGGAAGAATCCTTTTGTCTATAGTTCTTTAAAAATGATAATAATGACTCGCTTGTTTGTGATCCTTTAATTTCATAAGATATATAGCTATTCGCATCGGCATTGATTTGAATATTTTTCTCATCATTTATAAAAATGATTTCCATATCTTTTTCATTTGCAATTCTATAAATCCCTTCTTCTTTTGCTATAAAATCAAAGCTATAGTTTCCTTTTTCATCCAAGGTTACTGAATCTAATGTTACTATTGGTTTACTTCCGAAAGGAATTTCTTGTAACAAAATTTTTTGATTTGCTGCATTTTTAATCACACCAGCAATATTAAAGCGTTGTTCACCACCTTTATTATTACATCCAAAGGCGGATGCGATAAGGATCAGCAGGAAGGGTATTATTTTATTGATTTGCATAGTGTGATATTTATTTTGAATGTTTTATTATGTTATTTAGATAATTCCTTCTCAAGTAATTGAGTGGCTACTTTTGGATCAGCTTTTCCCTTACTTATTTTTTTAACTTCACCAACAAAAAGTCCAATCAAACCTTTTTTCCCTTTTTTGTATTCAATTACTTTGTCAGGGTTGTTTTTCAATACTTCTTGAATCCAATCATTTATTTCATCTTGTGAGTTTGTTTGTAATAAATTATTGGCTTCGGCAAATTGCAGTGGCGATTGTGGATTTTCTATAATCGCTTTAAATACTTTATTAGAGGCAACTGAAAAATTAATTTTTTGTTCTTCTACTAAGTTTAAAAGTTCAACTAAAAAGGGTATAAGCTTTTCAATAGATGAATAAGTATTATTCGTTTCGTTTAAATAGGCTCTAATGGGACCAATGATCCAGTTAGCTGCTGCTTTATAAAGATTTGTATGCGCGGTAAATGCTACAAAAAATTCTGCTTCTTCCTTGTTTTCACAAAGTTGTTCAATATCATAATCAGAAAGCTCATATTTTACTTTCCATTCTTTTTTTATCACTGCCGGAAGTAAGGGTAAATGTTGCTTGATGCTATCAATATATTCTTTCGTTAAGTGAAAGGGAGCTAAATCTGGGTCAGGGAAATACCTGTAATCATTAGCATCTTCTTTATCTCTTATTGAGAATGTAGTATCATTATTGGCATCAAAACTTCTTGTTTGTTGAATGATGGTGCCTCCAGTTTCAATTAGGTTTATTAATCT
Organism: Bacteroidota bacterium; assembly: GCA_039798645.1. GTDB lineage: Bacteria > Bacteroidota > Bacteroidia > Chitinophagales > Chitinophagaceae > Sediminibacterium. The sequence goes on along the minus strand of JBDKFR010000103.1, from coordinate 1,119 downwards.
TTCTATTTCAAATTCAATTGCTTTTTTAATATTACGAATTGAATTCAAATTTTTCACTTCTACTTTTGTTCCTAACGTTTTTTCACCCTTCAGTCTAACTGAAATATTAGCATCACATCGTAAACTACCTTCTTCCATATTGCCATCACATACTCCTAACCATCTTACTAACTTTCGCACCTCAGTGACATATAAAAACGCGTCTTGCGCCGAATGTATACAAGGTTCTGTTACCATTTCAATCAATGGCGTGCCGGCGCGGTTTAAATCAATTAGGGTGTGAGATGGTGAAATATCGTGTATGCTTTTGCCTGCATCTTCCTCTAAATGAATTCTATTTAATTGAATTGATTTTTCGCCCTCTTCTGTTTTAATCATTACATTACCCCCAATACAAATAGGGGTGGTGTGTTGAGAAATTTGATAGCCTTTTGGTAAGTCTGGGTAAAAATAGTTTTTACGGGCAAAATAATTGTTTTCAGCAATGGTGCAATTGCAAGCTAATCCCATTTTAATGGCATATTCAACTGCCTTAGTATTTGTTTTGGGTAAGGTTCCTGGATGTCCTAATGTGATTGGGCTTACGTGGGTATTTGGGTCAGCTCCAAAACTAATAGCGTCTCCACAAAAAAGTTTACTCTCAGTTGATAACTGTGCATGTATTTCTAAGCCTATTACTGCTTCGTATTTGTCCAAATTAGCCATATTGCAAAAATACAAGAAATGCCTCATTTATGGCCCTTTATATAGGCAACAAAAATGCCCTCAATGATAATTTGAGGGCATTTTGAACATTAGATTTGATAAAAACCTTTCTACATTATTTTTCTTAAGCGATTTTTTTTATAAATCAGCTGACTTTAATTTTTTAGGTATTTTAACTTCAATCTTCTTTTTCTCTCCGTTACGTTGGATGGTGAATTTTAATACCTGGCCCTCTTGTAAGTAATTCCACTTTAAATCATTTACATCTGTCACTTTATTTTCATCAAATTGGATGATGACGTCATTCGTTTTTAAGCCTGCTTTTTCAGCTGGTGATCCAGTAGTTACACTTTTAATTTTAACACCCTCGGAAGCTTCAATATCCTCTACTGAAATACCTAATTTTGGTTTATT
>JBDKFR010000102.1:0-18548 GCA_039798645.1 Bacteroidota bacterium | reverse complement strand
CTGGATCAGAAGATATTGGATGGGATTGATGCAATGGGGTATGAGACAGCCACCCCGGTTCAGCAACAGGTAATGGTTCCCATATTAGAAGGCAAGGATATTATTGCAGCTGCACAAACCGGTACTGGAAAAACGGCAGCTTTTTTATTACCTCTTTTACATCGTTTATTAACTTCTCCTCATACTGCTGGCGATATAAACGCCATGGTAATTGTGCCAACGCGCGAGTTGGCGATTCAAATTGCAGAGAGCATTGAAGGCTTATCTTATTTTACTGATGTAAGTTCTATTGCAGTTTATGGAGGAGGTGATGGGAACTCTTTTACGACAGAAAAAAAAGCATTAACAAGTGGTGTTGATATAGTGGTTTGTACACCTGGCAGAATGATTGCGCATTTAAATATGGGCTATGTAAAATTGAAGGGTTTAAAATATTTAGTATTGGACGAAGCTGATAGAATGTTGGATATGGGCTTTAGCGATGATCTTGCAAAAATCATTACCTACTTGCCTAAGGAAAGACAAAACCTTTTATTTTCAGCAACCATGCCTGTAAAAATGCGTGACTTAGCCAAGAAAATTTTAAAGGATCCTATTGAAATCAATATTGCCATTTCGAAACCACCTGAACAAATTACACAAAAAGCATTTGTGGTTTATGAGGCACAAAAAGTGCCGATTATAAAGGATATGTTGCGTTCAAAAAAATTCACGAAAGTGATTGTGTTTTGTTCCAAAAAGCAAAATGTAAAATTTTTAACAGCCGAATTGAAGCGTGCTAAATTAGCTGCAGAAGAAATTCATTCTGACTTAGATCAAAAAAGCAGAGAACAATATTTACAAGATTTTAGAAATCAAAAAACAAATATTTTAGTAGCCACTGATATTTTAAGTCGCGGTATTGATATTGACGATATTGATTTAGTAATTAATTACGACGTACCCAATGATGGGGAGGATTATATTCATCGCATTGGTCGTACTGCCCGTGCAGCAACTTCGGGTACTGCATTTACCTTGGTGGGTGAAAAAGAGCAATCTAAGTTTGCTACCATCGAGGAATTACTTGGCGCGCCAGTATTAAAAGGAGCGGTTCCTGAGGAATTTGGTCCTACGCCAGCCTATTCGCCTAAGCATGCAAATAGGAAATCTTTCCTCAGCCGAAAATAAGGGATTGATAAAGTATTTACCTTTGTATTCGTGAAAAAAGCAATTGTCATATTATTATTGATTTTTTATAGTGCATCCACTATAGGGGCGACTATCAATATGCATTATTGCATGAACAAGTTTGCAAGCTGGTCTTTGTCTAATGTCAAAAAAGAAAAGTGTGCAAATTGTGGCATGAAAAACACGGGTTGCTGCAAGGATGAAAAAAAAGAAATAAAATTAACACTTGATCAACAGAAAGCTGTAGACAACCAAATCAATCATCATTTTGGATTTAAGGCTTTATCGGTTAATCATTTTAACTTCTCAGCGTCTTGCATTGTCGATTTTAATATTTTAGACAAGAAAAATCTTGCATATCTCCATTCGCCCCCTTTTATTCGCGAAAAGGATACACAGGCAGTACTTTCTACTTTTATCATTTAATACTATTGACTATTGAATAGTGCATCTATTTAAATAATCAATAAAGTAAAAAAAATGAAAACTTATATATTACTATTATGTATGACGCTTGTCAACATAATGGCTATGGCTCAGGATACGAAAAAATCACAAACTACTTCCACTACTTTTAAAGTATTTGGTGCTTGTGAACAGTGCAAGGACAGAATTGAATTAGTCATTAAAATAAAAGGTGTGAAAACCGGTATTTGGGATGTTGACTCCAAAATACTTAGTTTGGAATATGATCCTTCACAGGTTTCTTTAGAGAAAATACAAAATAAAATTTTGTTGGCAGGACACGATTTGGAAGGAAAAAAAGCTAAAGACGTTATTTATAATGCCTTACCAGCTTGTTGTCATTATCGTGAATTAGACGAGGAAGAAAGTCAAAGCCTACACACCGAAAAAGTATTGAAGGGTGTGGTATTGCAGGATAATACAAATGGCAAATTGGAACCATTGCCTAATGCAAGCATTTATTGGTTAGGCACTAATGCCGGTGTGGTGTCGGATAGTTTAGGCGTGTTTTCAATCAACATGAATGAAACAAGCCAAAAATTAGTGATTAGCTATTCCGGTTTAAAGGCAGATACCATTACAGTAGTGCATGCCAATGATTTAAAAGTTTTATTGGCTTCAAAAGGCCAACTCAATGAAGTAACGGTATTTAGTCGTCAAATGGGAAGTTTTATTCCTTACTTAAACCCCATTCGTATACAAGTCATGACGGGCGCTGAATTATTAAAAGCTGCATGTTGCAATTTGAGTGAAAGTTTTGAAACCAATCCGTCGGTTGATGTTTCTTACAATGATGCTGTTACAGGCTCAAAACAAATTCAGTTACTGGGCTTAAGTGGTAACTATACACAGTTAACTGTTGAAAATCTTCCCGGTCCAAGAGGCCTCGCAACTCCACTGGGATTGAATTCAATTGCAGGTCCTTGGATTGAAAGCATTCAATTAACAAAAGGGGTAGGTTCCGTTGCTAATGGTTTTGAGAGCATTGCAGGTCAAATTAATGTGGAGTTAAAAAAACCCGAAACTGCTGAAAAATTATTGGGGAATGTATATATCAATAATCAAGGAAAAACGGATTTAAATTTAAATGTTGCTCAAAAAATAAATGATCAGTGGTCAACGGGTTTATTACTACATGATAATTTTTCAAATCAAGTGGTAGACATGAATGAAGATGGCTTTAAGGATTTACCTACTGGCAATACTTTTAGTTTAGTGAACAGGTATAAATATGACAACAGCAAAGGAACGCTTGCACAATTTGGAATCAAAGTATTAAACGATCGAAAGTTAGGTGGACAAAATACTTATAATGAACAAACAGATAAGTATACACAAAATAGTTATGGCCTTGCTATTAATACACAACGATATGAATTATTTGGAAAATTAGGTTATGTTTTCCCACAACAAAAATACAAGAGTATTGGCTTGCAAATGAGTGCCATTGATTATCAGCAAGCATCCTATTTTGGTTTAACAAACTACAATGCGAATCAGCAAAGTTTTTATACCAACTTAATTTATCAATCCATTATTAGTTCAACGATTCATAAATTCAGAACAGGATTAAATTTTCAATACGACAAATATAATGAGGACTATAAATTAACCACCTACGCACGTAGTGAATTGGTGCCTGGTACATTTTTCGAATATACCTATACACCTAATGACAAATGGAGTATGGTGGCAGGCATCAGAGCCGATAATAATAATATTTACGGCGCGTTTGTGACGCCTCGCTTGAATATTAGATACGAACCTATTACTGGAACGGTTTTTAGATTAAGTGCAGGTAAAGGACAAAGAACAGCAAATATATTTGCCGAGAATAACAGCTTATTTGTAAGTCAACGTCTTATTAATATCGTGCCTAATAATTTGAAAGGGGCCTATGCATTAAATCAAGAGATATCCTGGAATAAAGGCATAAGCGTTGATCAGAAGTTTAATTTATTTGGGAATCCCGCAACCTTAGCAGTTGATTATTTTAGAAATGATTTTGATCAGCAAGTGATTATTGATTTGGAAACCCCTAAGCAAATTAATATTTATAATTTAGCAGGTAAATCATTTTCAAACAGTTTTCAAGGAGAGTTGAATATTACTCCAGTAAAAAAACTGGATATAAGAATTGCTTATCGATTCTTTGATGTCAAACAAACGTATAATACCGAATTATTAGAGCGTCCATTTATTGCAAAACACCGTGCTTTTTTAAGCTTTGATTATGCAACAAAAAATGAGTGGAAATTTAATTATACCATTACATATAATGGCGCTAAGCGTTTAATAAATCCATATGAAAGCTATTTTTCCATTATACCTGAGAAAAGTTCACCTGTGTATTATTTAATGAATGCACAAGCTTCAAAGAGTGTTGGACAAAAAAATCCAATGGACTTTTATGTGGGCGTAGAAAATATTTCAAATTTCTTTCAGCAAAATACAATCCTTTCAGCTGACCAACCTTTTAATTCCAACTTTGATGCTTCATTAATTTGGGGTCCTGTTTCAGGCCGCATGTTTTATGTTGGATGGAGAATAAAAATTAAATAGAACAGTTGTTATGTATTAGTGCGTAATTAAACGTAAATTCGCGCCGTTCAATAAAGGCAAAAAATTCAATTTAATTATGAAATCAAGATTATCCAATACATTAAAGGAACGAGCTCAAGGCTTATGTGAATTATGTACAACTAATGAGGCGGCGCATGCTTATGCGGTAAGTCCTAAAAATAGCGACGTTATTGAAAATGAAGTAGCACTTTGTGATCAATGTATATCTATTTTAGAGGGTGCAGATGCTGGAAGTCATTGGCAATGTTTGGCCGGAAGTATCTGGAATACAGAACCAAGTGTACAAGCATTAAGTTATAGAATATTATATGGGGTAAAGGACCAAGAATGGGCTAATGAAATTATCACATCCGTTGAATTAGACGAAACGGTGGTGACTTGGGCAGAATCAGCTTATCAAGTGTCCGCTAAGCACTTAGACAGCAATGGAACTGAATTGGAGAATGGTGATTCAATTGTATTAACGCAACAATTAAACGTGAAGGGGGCAAGTTTTATGGCACCTAAAGGCACTATTGTTCGAAAAATTAGATTGGTGCCAGATAATGCTGAGCAAATTGAAGGAAAAATTAATGGCGACACGATTGTAATACTTACAAAATTTGTGAAAAAGTCAGTTTAAATTTTACAGTATAGATGCTGAAAGGTCACTCAACTTAGAGTGACCTTTTTTTTATTAGAAAATAACTATCTGTTTTAATGTGTAGTTTTTCTGCATGTTGAATTTAGCGTACTTTTATAACTGATAAAATTGCTTATTATGACCATCAAAATTATTAAGAATAGATCCGATATTGGTGCGGGAACTCGAGGATCTGATATGGGGATTGATGCGATTGAAATTGCTGCAATCAATCAGAATAACGATTATTTTCACCGTCATTTATATCAAGACGTTGAAACGCATAATGAAACCATTTACAATAAGTACAATAACAATTTTGCGAAAAGAATCGAGCATGTTGTTGAACAGTGCCAAAGAGTTTCCGATGCAGTTTGTGAAAATCTTGAACAAGGATTTTTTCCCATTGTATTATCTGGGGATCACTCATCAGCCTTGGGTACAATAAGTGGTATTAAAGCAGCACATCCTAATAAAACATTAGGCGTCATATGGATTGATGCACATGCTGATTTACATTCTCCATACACTTCACCGTCGGGTAATATTCATGGAATGCCATTGGCGGCTGCCTTAGGCATTGATAATTTAGATCGTCAAATTAATATCCCAGGTGAAGGAACAATTACACATTGGAATAATTTAAAAAATATTGGTGTTACTGGTCCAAAAGTTACCCCTAACCATTTAATATATTTTGGTGTTCGTGATTTTGAAGAAGCAGAAAAATTTGCGATTGAAAATAGTAATATTCGTTTAGTTAAGGTTGAGGAATTAAGATACCGTGGTTTGGATATATGTGTTAAAGAAGCGATTGGTAAACTTTTGGATTGTGATTTAATTTATATTTCATTTGATGTGGATTCAATGGACTGCGACAATATATCCTACGGTACTGGTACACCTGTGCCACATGGATTTTTTCCTAATGAAATCATGCAAATTATTGACCAACTATTGGCAACAAAAAAGGTTTGCTGTATTGAACTTACAGAAATCAACCCTTTGTTAGATAATAAGGGAAATAAAATGGCTGAAACTGCTTTTCAGGTATTAGATCATATTTCAGATCGTATAAAATAAAAAAAATGAAAAATATTATTAAAATAAGTTTATTGTTCGCAATAACAATTTTTTCAATTTTAGAAGTTGCAGCGCAAACTAGTAAACAGCCAGTTTTAAAAAATAAAGCAAATGCAATTTTTCAGAGCGAGGCTGAAAAAGCAGAAGTTTTATATCGTCCTCAAATACACTTTACACCCAAAAAAGGTTGGATGAATGATCCCAATGGTATGTTTTATAAAGACGGTGTTTATCATTTATACTTCCAACATAATCCTGATTCTAATGTTTGGGGGCCTATGCATTGGGGACATGCTACTAGTAAAAATTTAATCGATTGGAAACATCAACCTATTGCAATTTATCCTGATAGCATTGGTATGATATTTTCGGGCAGTGCGGTAGTAGATAAAAAAAACACATCGGGTTTTGGTAAAAATGGAATAACTCCTATAGTTTCCATTTTTACGCAACATAATATGGAAGGGGAACAAACGGGTAGAACTGATTTTCAAAATCAAAGTATTGCATATAGTTTGGACAATGGGTATACATGGAAAATGTACAAGGGCAATCCAGTAATAAAAAATCCAGGCATCAAAGACTTCAGAGATCCTAAAGTGATATGGCATGAAGCTTCTAAAAAATGGATCATGATTGTGGCGGTAAAAAATAAAGTTTCCTTTTATAGTTCGGCTAATTTAATTCAATGGACTAAAGAATCAGATTTTGGCGAAAACATAGGTAATCATGATGGTGTATGGGAATGTCCTGATTTATTTACTTTAAAAAATGAAAATAAAACTTATTGGGTATTGACTTCAAGCATCAATCCTGGCGGGCCTAATAAAGGTTCGGCGACACAGTATTTTATAGGCAATTTTGATGGCCACACTTTTACAAGTAATACTACTAAGACAAAATGGATGGACTTTGGTACGGATAATTATGCGAGCGTAACTTGGTCCGATAATGGTTCAGAGAAAATTTCAATTGGTTGGATGAGCAATTGGATTTATGCTAGAGAGGTTCCAACTTTCAATTGGAGAAGTGCAGCAACTTTACCAAGGCTTTTAGCTTTAAAGAATGTAAATGGAGAAATTTATTTAACTTCTGATGCGCGAAAGTTTGTGCATAGTTTGCCTAAAAAAACACAGCAACTTACAAACGGTAAAGGCAAGCTAGAAGTGCCTTCTTTAGGCAGTGCTTATAAAATCAGCTTTAATCAAAATAATTTAAGTCCATATAGGGTATCTCTTTCAAATGATTTGGGAGAACATTTAGATTTTGGTTATGATTCAGTGACCAATCAATTTTTCATTGACAGGTCTTTTGCTGGCGTACATAAATTTAATCCCGAATTTGCTGCCAAGCATATTTCCCCTAGAATAGAGGTTTCAAACAATACAAGTTTTTATGCAATTATTGATAAAGCATCTATTGAGTTTTTTGCTGATGGAGGTTTGAATGTTATGACGGATATCTTTTTCCCAACGGTTCCTTATACTAACATAAATATTATTTCTAATAACAAAAAGGCAATAACTGATCATTTTGAGGTAGCTACTTTTTTAAGCAATAATAAATAAATCGTACCGCTTGTAAAATATATAATTAGCTGCAATTGAAATTCAATAAATTTAGTAACTAAATAAGGGTTATAAGTTAGTAACTACATATAATTTTTATATCCTAATTTGAATTTAAATTGACATGAAAAAATTATTCACTAATATATTATTTATTTTATTTGCTACGCAGCTTTTCTCACAATCAGTATCTAAAGTAGATAGTATTGCCGGGGAATTAGTTAAAGCAATCCGAAAGGACAAAACCGAAAAAGTAATTGTCCAAACCAATAAATGGTATTATACAGCAGGTGAAGACATGTGGTTGAAAGCATGGGTATTCAATAATGTTTCAAACAAGTTTTATTCCCATAGTAAAAACTTATACATTGATATCGTGGATGAAAGAGATACTGCTGTATCTCAAATGTTATTAAACATTCCTTCTGAAAAAACCGAAGGGTATATTCGATTATCTGACTCCATTCCAGAAGGACATTATTGGATTAGGGCCTACACAAGCACGATGTTAAAAACAAATTTGAATTCCATTTTTGTAAAACCCATTTATATTGTAAATCCAAGGTATAAATCAAAGCTAAGCATCGAAAAATTAAATACACTTGATACCACAAGTACTAGTGGAAGCCCAATAATATCATTTTTCCCAGAAGGGGGATCGGTTATTTCGGGTATTAATACTCAGTTTGCCATAAAAGCAGTTAATGGTAAAGGTAAGCCGGTTGGGGTGAAAGGTTATATTGCTGACAATACGGATAGTTCAGTGATCACTTGGTTTAATACCGATACGATGTCTGGCTTAGGTAAGTTTAACTTTTATGTTGGTCAGCATAAAACTTATATAGCTCATATTCAGTTACCTAATAAAACATTGTATTATACATTACCCAAAATTCAACATGACGGAAGTCAAATTGCAATTAAGCAAGAATCACCTTTGAGTTACAAAGTAGTGATTTCACAAGGGGACTCATTGTATAAAAAAGGCGTATCCTCCTATTTAATAGGCTTAAGTAAGGATAGTATTTGTTTTATTGGAGTAGGAAAAGACATGTATGAATTAAATATACCTAAGCAATATTTTCCTGCAGGGGAAGCTAAATTGTTACTGGTAAATGATCAACAAAAAATTGTAAGTGAAAGAGGTATATATATTGCTAAACCTAATGGCAATTTAAAAGTAACTACAGATAAGCCAATTTATAGTGCTAGAGAAAAAGTTAACATACAGTTATATGTGGGTGATTCGGTTTTTCATCCCATGTTTTCAGCTTTATCCATAGCTGTAACGGATGATAGTATTGTAAAAGAACCTATATACGAAAACGGCCCAATAGTTGCCTTAACTGATTCGAATGCTGCGTTAAATGATTTAATTATGTTAACGAGTGACCCTATTTATGCAGGTAAATTCGTTCATCAAATCAATCAACATATACCTGCTTTAACTACCGATCATGATGAAGTTGAATTTGAAACAATAAATGGAACCATTTTAAATCGAAAGAAACTACCAATACCTAACAGAATAGTCACTTTGTATACCAATAAAAAAATTAGCTTATTTGATACAGATACTACTGATTTAGAAGGGAAGTTTAATTTTAAAATTCCATTACATTATGACACTATTCCATTTACCATACAAGTTAGTAACCTTAAGGGTAATGTAGTGGATGATAAAATTGAAGTTGACTTACAATCAATATTTCCAACAATTGTAACACCGAAACATTTAAAGAATAAAATTACACCACAACAAACGGAATTAGTTGTTAAATATAGAACCTTAAAATTGGACAGCGCTTTTGTTAGAACTGGTAAAGAATGGCTAAAAGATGTAATTGTAAAAACCACGGTTAAGTCGAAAAGTTATAATACAACTAAACGTGTAAGTAATTTTTCGCAAATTTTAACGGGTGAAAATTTACAGAAAATGACTGGGTCGAGTGCAAGCAATGCAATGCTCATGATACCTGGCTTGCATTTAAGAGGGGGCTTTTTAACGTTAGGAGGTGCAAGGTCATTTTCGGTAAGCGCTAAGGATGAACCTTTGTTAATCGTAGATGGTATGATGGTTGCAGGAGGAAACGGCCCAGGTGGAAGTGCTGATTCTAGTTTCCAAATGGAGGCAAGCCCTGTATTAGCAGAAATTTCAAAAATACCAACTGACATCATTGATTTTGTGGAAGTATTAAAAGGTCCAGAAGCTGCATTTTATGGAACGAGGTCAAGCAATGGAGTGATTATTATTAATACCCATCGCGTTTCAAATTTCAGAAATCATATTGAAAATTATGGAACGGTTCAATACAATTCTAAATCATATCATTTAGCTCCTAATTTTACAGCGCCTGATTATGATGATTTATTTGTTAAGTCAAGTGTATTACATGATACAAGATCAACTGTATATTGGAATGGACATGTATATACTAATCCAAATGGAAAGGCCAATATTAGTTTTTACACATCTGATAGCCAAACCCCATATTCCATTAAAATAACTGGGGTTACGGTAACTGGTGAATGGATTGAAAAAACAATCAAAATAAACCGAAACTAATTTTTACTCGTCTTAAGAAATGGCAGTTGTCATTCACACATAAACTTTACATTAATTAATCGCTTAATTCATTGTAATCGCTTATTTTTAGGTTATAAAATTATTATTATGTCAACAAAAATCACCATTAACAATAATGGTTCTTTAAAAGTAGAAGGAGATTTCACCATTGTAGATAGAGAAGGAAATCAATACGACTTAGCAGGCCGAGAAGTGGTAGGGCTTTGTCGTTGCGGATTAAGTAAAAACAAGCCATTCTGCGATGGTGCACATAACGGACAATTTGCGCATGAGGCAAAAGCATTTGCGTTACCACCTAAGAAAACTACATAACTTATAAATGTTTGTGATACCTATTGATTTTGAAAAATCAAGTGAAGTGTTAGCATAAATAGGTAGGAATGATAAACTAAATAGTAATAGTCAAATTGCATGAGTAAGTTATTAAAATTAATTGATCAGTTGGCTTTGCAAATCCCCAATGCAGATAGGATGAACAATGATGTTTCAAATGCTAGTATAGGCTGGCATATTGAACATAGTTGTTTAGTTATTATTAAGATTGCGGAAACCATTTTGAATGCTGATCCTAATAATTATATTACTAAGTTTAATTTCACTAAAATAATGGTCTTTTTAAAAGGGAAGTTTCCAAGAGGTCGTGCCAAAGCCCCTAAATCTGTTTTACCTATTGAAAATATAAATGAGCAACATTTATTAGAAAGTATTACCAAAGCCAAACAGGCCATCAATGAAATAAAAGAGTGTCATAAAAATCAGTTTTTCTCTCATCCTATATTTGGAAATTTAAATGTGCGTAATACGTTAAAATTTTTTAGCATTCACACTAATCATCACTTTTCAATTATTCAAGATATTTTGAAATAAAAAAAACCGACCATTTTTGGTCGGTTTTTTTTATTATTTAAAAGTCAATAATAGTTTTTCAATAATATAATTACAATTAACTATTTTAAGCTTTGATGCTTGCTAAGTCAATTACAAATCGATATTTAACATCTCCCTTCAACATCCTATTATACGCTTCGTTAATGTTTTGCATAGGTATGATTTCAATATCAGAAACAATATTATGTTCAGCACAATAGTCTAACATTTCCTGTGTCTCTTTCATACCTCCAATACAAGAACCAATCACACTTCGACGGTTTGTAATTAATGAGAAAGGGCTCACTTTTGGTGTTTCTGTAGGTAAACCTACGACCATTAATTTACCATTTAAAGCCAATAAGTTTAAGTATTGTGTATAATCATGATTGGCTGAAATGGCATCTAAAATAACATCAAAGTAGTTATTGTATTTTTTCATGTCAGCCTCATTCGTACTCAATAAAAAGTGTGTAGCGCCTAATTTTTTAGCATCTGCTTCTTTATTTGGAGAAGTACTTATTACTGTTACTTCTGCGCCAAATGAAACTGCGAATTTTACACCCATATGACCAAGGCCTCCCAATCCTACAATTGCTACTTTCATTCCTTTTTTCACACCAGCAAAAACCAATGGTGAATAAGTAGTAATACCTGCGCAAAGCAATGGTGCCACTGCAGGCAAATTTAATTTTTCAGAAATATGAAACACATAGTGGTCGTTTACCACAATTTGAGTGGAGTATCCACCCATGGTAATACCAGAACCGTCTCTTTCTTGAGCGTTATAAGTGCCGGTCATTCCTTCCTCACAATAGTTTTCTAAATCCTGATGACAACTAGCACAATGCTTGCAACTATCTACCATTACACCGACTCCTGCTAAGTCACCTGCCTTAAATTTTGTAACATCACTTCCTACGCTTATTACTTTACCAACAATTTCGTGTCCTGGAACCATCGGATAAATGGATCCGCCCCATTCGTTTTTTGCCTGGTGTAAATCACTATGACATACGCCGCAATACAAGATTTCAATTTGCACATCACTTTTTCCAACCGCACGACGATTAAAGGAGTAAGCTTCTAATGGAGTGGTTGCAGACATTGCTGCAAATGAATGAGTAGGTAACATGTATTTATATTTTGTTAAAGATAATCCTTTATTTTTTCACTTTGGATTTAGCTAATAGCTTTAACGCTACTTCCTTTAGTCTAAATTTCACAATGTCTTGAATCAATTTTACGGGAAATGGTTTGTCGATAGGAAATTGAATAGATCCTTTGGAATAATTAAAACCTTTTTCGTCCAATTGCTTTTTAAATACTTCGATAGGTTTTGAAGTGGGATAAAATCCATAATGGTTTTTGGCAACAGCGAAGTATACTAAATTTTCACTTTGTTTAAATGCCGGCATTTGATAGCTAATACATTCTGTTGCTTTCGGAGCAACTTTTTTAATAATGGTTCTTAATTTTTCAAGACCAGCTTGCTTATCTTTTTCTTGAATTTTAATATAATCATCAATCGTCTCAAACGATGCTTTAATTTGTTTCATAAATTATTTAAAGTGATAATTTGTGCCTAAATTTAACGATCCTCTTAAAATTATCAAAATAATGATTCAGTCATCAACCATACAATTTTTAAAGTCATTGCATAAAAACAATAATAGGGAATGGTTTTTGAAAAACAAATCAATTTATGATGCTGCCAAGGATAATTATTTAAATTTTGTGGAGGAAGTTTTATTAGGTATTCGAAAATTTGACCCTACATTGAATGAGCTTCTGCCTAAGCAATGCATATTTAGAATCAATCGCGATGTTCGCTTTAGTAAAAACAAGGAGCCCTATAAAAATAATTTTGGGGCGAGCTTTAGCAAAGGAGCGAAAAAAATAAATGCCGCGGGTTACTACTTTCATTTGGAACCAGGTGCTTCCTTTATTGGTGGCGGTCTATGGATGCCCGAGGCACCCGACTTGCAAAAAATTAGACAAGAAATTGACTACTCTTTCAAGGACTTTAATAGTATACTTAATAATACAAAATTCAAAAATACTTTTGGAGCCTTGACTTCGGAAGCAAAATTATCAAGACCACCAAAGGGTTATGACATTGATAATCCAGCGATTGAATTGTTAAAATTAAAAAGCTTCACTGCTATTGTACCTATTGCTGACATGGATGTATTGGACGTTAATATAGTGAAACAAAGCTTGACCGTATTTAAAACACTATCACCATTGGTACAGTTTTTAAATAGAGCGATCGATTAGTAATTAGTTTTTGCTAAAAATTTTGACACAAAATATATTGTGTACTACTTCCCTTACTTTATAATTTCTATTGAATTAAAAATGGGTTAGACCATTTCTTATCAGTATAAACATTTGAACCGCCTAGTGTTTTGATAAATGCAACTAACTGTGCAACCTCAGTTGGGGTTAAATTTAATTTATTTGGGATACCGTCTGCTCTTAATCTGGTATCTAAGTTATTATTTGCTCTGATGGTGGGAATATTATTGTAATGACCAATAACCTCTTCAAGGCTTGTAAACTGACCTGTATGCATCATTCTTGTATTTAGCGTACCGTCTGCTTTTACTAAATCTCTCAAGGAAGGGGACTTTGTATTATTTGTTTCTATTCCTAAACCGTTAATTATACCAACTATTCCATTATTTCTACTATTTGGATCTATGTCAAATTCTGGGGCTCTATGACATCCATTACATCCTGCTCCACCAGATACTCTATTACCAACGCCATCAAAAACTGGTTGCGTTAGATAAAGTGCTTTTCCTGCATTTTCCGTAGGCGTAAAATTTGGAAAGGGTGCGATATTTGTACCCACTTGTGATCGACCTATATCAAACTTTGAATCAAAGGATTGAATGCTTCTTACAAATTGAGCAAGTGATTCTTGTACCCTTGTTTCATTAATAATCGTATCACCATATACCGCTTTGAATACTTCCTTATAATAATTTAATTGAGATAATTTTTTAAACAAGGAGTCTAAATTACCACGACCATTTACACCACTAAATCCTAATTCAGCGTGATCTTGAATAGGAATAGTGGTTTGTATTTCTAAACTAGCAGCGCGTTCATTCCAAAAAAACTTTAATTCATTTGAAAATCTAGCATTCACTAAACGCATAGAATGTCTAGTGGTTAATCCACCATCCACTCCAATACTCACGAGTGCTGTATCACCAAATGCAAAAGCTTGTTTGTGACAACTAGCGCATGAGATTTTATTGTTAGTGCTTAAATTTTTATCATAAAACAAAATTCGACCAATAGTTGCTTTATTGTCTCTTATAGTGTCGGTACCTGAGTTGTCGTTGGTTATATAAGCAGGTTTACTTTGATTTGCGTAGTTGCTTAAATTCGAAAAGTCAATATTTGAACCAAAGGCAGCTTTGGTGGCAGCAAATGGGTCTGATAAGCTTGCATTAATTTTTTCAATAGTTGATAAATCCATTTTTGCACAACTGGTTATCAAGCCTATAAGCAAGAAGTAAACTGCTGTAAATTTTATCGCTTTTCTCATATATATGTTAAAAATAGATTTATAATCTCTATTTGATAGCCCAAATTTAATGAAGTTTAAGCGTTAACAATACTTTAGGAATTAAAATCAATAATGATACTTAGTTCAAAATATATTTTGAAGCTAGTTCATTAAATGCCTCAACCTGTTGTTGAATCCAATTTTGGTCTTTATTTAATTCCTTAGACAAAATCATAGCTACGCTTGGAGCTACCTGCATAGCCAAGCGTGCATCTAAATATAACAAGCGTATTCTTCTGGATAAAATGTCTTCTACATTTGTTGCCATTTGATGCCTAACCGCATAAATAATTTCAGCTAATTGATAATGATAGTCAGCATGAATTGGATGGGCATATTCGGGATTTGATTCGATAATGCTTTTGATTATATTTTGTTTTTCAACCGATAAATCAATAGGCAAGTTAGCCGTTACACAATTTCTTGTAGGAAGCTTTCCTACAAAGGCTGCGTTATCAATTGCATGAATAGCCATTTTACGATAGGTAGTCCATTTGCCACCAATAATGCTTACCAAACCTGACAAGGATATATGTAATGCATGCTCCCTTGATACACCCGATGTGTTGCCTTTATTTTTTGTACTTATTAATGGCCTTAAACCCACAAAAATAGTGTTCACATCAGCTCTTGTTATTTTTTGTGTACCGTATCTATTTATGTGTTCAAGTACAAACTTAATTTCTTCTTCAAGTGCCTTTGGTTCAATATTACTTTTTTCAATGGGCGTGTCGGTTGTGCCTACAATTACTTTACCATACCAAGGAACAGCAAATAGTACACGACCATCGTCTGTTTTAGGTATCATCATGGCAGCTGTACCTTCAAATAAATTTTTATTAATTACAAAATGAATGCCTTGTGATGGGGTGACAAAATCTTGTTGATTTTTATCATCCATTTCAACGACTTCGTTTGTGAAAGCCCCTGTTGCATTAATAACTGCGTTGGCATGTACCTTATAAATATTTTGGGTGTAAGTGTCCATTATTTCAAGACCTGTAATTTTACCGTTGTCTTTAATAAAGCCAATAGCCTTGCAATAATTTATAATGGTTGCTCCCTTTTTTGCTGCAGTTCCTAATATTTCAATACACAAATTACTATCATCAAATTGACCATCAAAATACAATACTCCACCATATAATTTATTTGTATTGATGGAAGG
Source organism: Bacteroidota bacterium (assembly GCA_039798645.1). Lineage (GTDB taxonomy): Bacteria > Bacteroidota > Bacteroidia > Chitinophagales > Chitinophagaceae > Sediminibacterium. Next base: position 2,849 of record JBDKFR010000102.1, on the reverse strand, counting down.
TAATTGTTGAATTGTTTGTTTTTTATTTAGCAATTTTGTTTTTCCTAAGGATAAGCTTCCTGCTAATACATCATAAACTTTAAGTCCAACGCCATAAAATATTTTCTCCCATAAACTATAAACTGGAACTATGAAAGCTTGTGTTGAAGTTAAGTGAGGCGCATTTTTTAACAACCTCCCTCTTTCTCTTAATGCTTCAAAAACTAATTTAATATTTCCTTGTTGTAAATACCTAACACCACCATGAACTAATTTTGTAGATTTACTTGAAGTACCTTTTGCAAAATCATATTGCTCAATTAACAAAGTTTTGTAACCTCTGCTAGCAGCGTCCAATGCTGCACCAGCTCCAGTAGCCCCACCACCAATAATGACAATGTCCCACGTAGCGACGTCATTAAGTTTACAAATTTGTTCCGATCTATTCATTGTTTCAAAGTTCTTCTTTTTTATAACACAAACATCCATCATATGTTTAATGTTATCCAATAAGTTTAATTAACTTTGCAAAATCATTTAGTTTTTAACTTTGGTTCATGCAAATTTGTCGAGTTTCTCTCATTTTATTATTGATTGGGTTGTCTTTGTCGAAATTAAGCGCACAGGATACTCCGTACCTGACGAATAAAAAACATGCCAAAAACATTTTCACATTAGCATTTTATAAGCAGCCAGGAAAGGACTCCATGGTAGACATTATTGATGGGATTTATCGCGTATTGAAGGTGAATAAACAAAGGGGTCAAAACGAATCAGAATATAAAGCACACTTAACTTTAATTCCAAGTGTTGAATATAGTTTGGCAACCGGTATGGCAGCAGCCGTAAAGTCAAGTTATATTTTTGCAAAAAATGACGGCATTCAAAATAAGTCAACCATTTTTGGAGAATTAAAGTACACGCAAAACAAACAAATTGTTTCTCAATTAGTTACCAATATTTGGTCTAAAAATGGTCAATATAATTTTAACAGCAATTGGTCTTTTCTGAAATTTCCACAAAAAGATTTCGGCTTAGGAAGTAATAGTAGTTTGAATTTATACGATCAGCTCGACTATTCATACATTAAAATGTATCAATCCATTTTAAAAAGAATTGGCCCTAATTTATTTTTTGGCCCTGGCATAAATTTTGACAATCACTGGAGTATTTCTGATACCACTAGTTTGCAAAAACCTATTAATGGATTTAATGAATATGGTTACAGTAAGCATTCTAATTCAAATGGTTTTTTGCTTAACTTTTTATATGATACGAGGGTTAGCAATGTTAGTCCAGTGGCAAATAGTAGTTACCTTAATATTACTTACCGAAATAATGTTAAATTTTTAGGTAGCGATCAAAACTGGCAATCCATTATTGTTGACTATAGAAAATACCTTCCTTTCCCAAAATCGAGTAAAAATATATTAGCTTTTTGGACTTATAATCAAATTACATTAAAAGGGAATCCTCCATATTTAGATTTACCAAGTACGGCTAATGATACTTATAATAATTTTGGAAGAGGTTATGTGCTAGGCCGTTTTAGAGGCGACAAACTTTTGTTTGCAGAATCAGAATATCGTTTCGGAATAACTGAGAATGGATTTTTAGGCGGGGTTGTTTTTGCGAATGTGCAAAGCTTATCATCTCAACCAGGACAACCAATTAAAGGCCTATTACCTGGTTATGGCGCAGGTATCAGAGTGAAGTTTAATAAACACTCAAATACAAGTGTTGCTATTGATTATGGAATTGGACAGGGTGGGTCAAAGGGAATTTTCATGAACCTAGGTGAAGTGTTTTAAGCTCCAGCATACTTTAATAAAAAATCCATTAAGCTTCGATCATTCTAATATACAAATCCTCCACTTTTTTTCTAGCCCAAGGTGTTTTTCTTAAAAATTTTAAACTGGATTTTATACTTGGATTGCTGTTAAAGCAATTAATAGGAATATGTTGACCTAAATCCTCCCAACCAAAATATTTTACCAACTCGGTAACAATATATTCAAGCGTTTTACCGTGTAAAGGATCCTTTGAAACTTGTTGCATATGCAATATTAATTAAATTGCCTTGGTCTATGCAAGCACATCGTTATTTTTTAGTGAATAAACCATATAATATGGTATCTCAATTTATGAGTAGTCATGATGTGCGCTTATTAGGTGATTTGAATTTTGATTTTCCAGACGGAACACATGCTATTGGCAGATTGGATCAAAACTCAGAAGGGTTATTATTATTAACGACTAATAAAAAAATTACCAAACTTCTTTTTCAAGGACCTGTTCCACATAAACGCACTTATTTAGTACAAGTAAAAAATAAAATGAGTGAAGAAACCGCACAACAGCTTGCTGCGGGAATTGAGATAAGTGCTAAAACAGGAGGTATATTTAGAACTACACCTTGTGAGGTTAAAATAGTAAACAAGCCAAAAGGTTTAACAGCAATAGGAAAGCCATTGCACGAAAACGTAGTTACTACTTGGTTAACGATTACACTTACTGAAGGAAAATTTCATCAGGTGCGTAAAATGGTGGCGGCTGTTAATCACAGGTGCATTCGATTAATAAGAATAAGCATTGAAGCTATTGAACTTGGATCTATGCAAACAGGCGAAGTGAAAGAAGTGGAAGAGTCCTATTTTTTTCAAAAACTCCTTTTATAATTTTTGTACAATTAACAACAATTAATTTATTGTGTTATTTAAACAATTTTCTTGTTAACAAAATATTTGATGTTGAACCTATTTACACTTAATTATCTTTAATGATTAACATAAAATTGCAAAAAATGATTGCAATAATATTTTAATATATAATCAATGCGCAATAATACTAACAATTGTTAATACTTTGAG
>JBDKFR010000101.1:0-5108 GCA_039798645.1 Bacteroidota bacterium | reverse complement strand
AAAACCAAACTTTTTTGTGTCGGATTTAATTCGTTAATAGCACGCAATAAAATTTGCTTTAATTCGGAATTATTGTTGGGGTGTGTTTGACCTTTAACCTCCTCGAAATTGTCTGTAATGGATTCTTTTTTACCCTTGCGAATTTGATCAATCATTAAATGATACGCAATGGTAAATAAGTATGATTTTGCTTTTAAGGGCTCGACTTTTTCACGATTAACCCATAACTTCTCAAATGCCGTTTGTACAATATCCTGCGCATCGGCTTCCTGGCCAATATTTTTGACAATAAAACGAAATACTCCATCAGAGTATTGATCAACACAGTTATTATAATCTTGAACGGTCATCCCCTTTTTAGCTTTTAAGTATAGATATAACGAAGTTGGTACTTAAAAGTTACAGGTTGCTTAATAATTTACTACCTGTTCCTGAATATTTGCTGGAAGTTCGCGCCATTCGTATTGTTGATTGCGTAATTGAGGCTCAAATCCAGCTTCTTTTATGGCTTCCTGAATGGTTTTATAGGTAAAACGGTGAGGTGCACCTGCTGCACTAACCACATTCTCTTCTAACATGATACTTCCAAAATCATTGGCACCTGATTCTAAACAAACTTGCGCTGTAGCTTTACCCACTGTTAACCAACTTGCTTGGATATTTTTAATATTAGGAAGCATAATACGACTAATGGCGATCATTCTAATATATTCTTCGGTAGTGGTTAAATTTTGTACGCCTCTAATTTTTGTTAATAGGGTATCCACGTCCTGAAAGGTCCATGGAATAAATGCTAAAAATCCATTGGCATCCTTTGGTTTTTTATCCTGTGTTTCACGAATGCGAACTAAGTGAATAAATCTTTCTTCTAAAGTTTCAACATGACCAAACATCATCGTTGCGCTTGTGGTAATATTTAATTGATGTGCTGCAGCCATTACGTCTAACCACTCATCTGCTCCACATTTTCCATTAGATACCAATTTTCTAACACGGTCTACTAAAATTTCAGCACCCGCTCCTGGTAAGGAATCCATGCCTGCTTCTTTTAATGCTTTTAATACATCAGTATGCGACATTTTTTCCAGCTTAGCGATGTGTGCAATTTCTGGGGGTCCTAAAGTATGCAGCTTAATAGTTGGAAATTCATTTTTAATTTGACTAAATATATTGGTATAAAATTTCAATCCTAATTCAGGGTGATGCCCACCTTGTAACAATAATTGATCGCCACCCCATTCCAAGGTTTCTTTAATTTTTACACGATAAGTGTCCATGTCCGTGATATAGGCTTCAGGGTGCCCAGGAATTCGGTAAAAATTACAGAATTTACAATTCGCTATACAAACATTTGTAGTATTTACATTACGGTCAATTTGCCAAGTTACCTTACCGTGAGGGACTTGCTTTTTTCTTAATTCATTGGCAATGAAACTAATTTCATTTAAAGGGGCATTTTCAAACAAAAACATGCCTTCTTCCTTGGTCAAATACTCGAAATTCAGCGCTTTCTTATATAATTCTTCTAATTGCATAAACATCTTTTAAGAGTAACAAAGTTAAGGCTTAAAGAGTTCGCATCATAGCCTAGTTTATTTTAAATAATTTCGGCAGGCGCTTATGCAAAAAGGAGTAATTTTGATGTCCTTATGATACAATTTGACCGCTTCCAATTAGAAAATGGCTTAAAGGTGTTAGTTCATCAAGACTTAACTACACCTATGGCAGTAGTAAATATTTTATACAATGTAGGAGCCAAGGATGAACATCCTGATAAAACCGGCTTTGCACATTTATTTGAGCATTTAATGTTTGGAGGTAGTGTCAATATTCCAGATTATGACGAGCCTTTACAAAGAGCTGGGGGAGAAAATAATGCTTATACAACTAATGACCTTACCAATTATTATTGTCAATTACCTGCTGAAAATATTGAAACAGCCTTTTGGCTAGAAAGTGATAGAATGTTGTCACTAGCCTTTAGCCCCAAAAGTTTAGAGGTACAACGTAAAGTGGTTTGTGAAGAATTTAAAGAACATTATATCAACAAGCCTTATGGGGATGCTTGGCATAAAATGCGCACACTTGCTTATACCAAACATCCTTATCGTTGGATGACCATAGGTGCTTCCTTGGCGCACGTGGAGCAAGCAAATATGGAAGATGTAAAAGATTTTTTCTTTCAATTTTATCGACCTAATAATGCCATATTAGTTGTTACAGGAAATGTAAAAACAGAGGAGGTGAAATTGTTAGCAGAAAAATGGTTCGGTCCTATTCCTGCAGGCAAGCCATATCAGAGAAATTTACCTGCTGAACCAAAGCAAGAAAAACATAGAAGCTTAGATGTTCGTGCCGATGTGCCCATGGATATGTTAATGATGACATGGCATATGGGTGGTCGTTTTGATGAGCACTATCATGCAACCGACTTATTAACGGAGGTATTAGGGGGAGGTGCTTCGTCGCGTTTATATGAACAATTAATAAAAGTGAAACAATTATTTTCCTCCATATCCTGCTTTCACTTTGGCACCATTGATCCAGGTTTGTTTGTGATTACCGGTAAATTGGTTAAAGGCATTAGCATGTCTGTTGCTGAGAAAGCGGTATTGGAAGAAGTGGAAAAAATGAAGCATGAAATACTGGATGAAAAAGAAGTTCAAAAAGTGATTAATAAAACCGAGAGTATGATTTGCTTTGAGGATATGAGTATTATGAATCGCGCACAAAGTTTAGCTTTTTATGAACTCCTTGGCGATGCAGCCTTAATGAATGAAGAGCTTGAAAAATACCAAGCGGTTACGCCACTAAAAATTCAAGCAACTGCTAAATCCATATTTGAGGATACCAACCGAAACACGCTATATTATTATAGCAAAAACATGGCATAATAATTTGACCACACCACTTACAACTAGACCTTAATTGAAAAATATGATATTAGACCGAACAAATGCTCCACTCATTAAAGACGCTGTGGACTTTGATATACAAATAAAACCTTACCAATTATTTACTTTGGATAATGGCGTAAAAGTTTATGCTTTTGAAGGAGGGGCGCAGGAAGTGATGTTATTGGATCTTGTATTTTCAGCAGGTAATAGTTATGAGACCAAAAACTGGGTAGCACCTGCCACTAATTACTTATTAAAAAATGGAACGAGCACCAAGTCGGCTTTTGAAGTGAATGATGCTTTTGAGTTTTATGGAGCTTTTTTAAATAGGTCCTGCTTTAATGAAACTGCTACTATTAGTTTACATAGTTTAACAAAACATTTTTCAAAAGTGATTCCAGTGGTAAGTGAAATTATTGCTGATGCTGTATTCCCTGAAAATGAACTAGCTATTTACGCAAAAAATCAGATACAACAACTCACTTTAAATTTAAAAAAAGGTGATTTTATTGCGAATCGATTTATTGATGAATATTTATTTGGCATTGATCATCCTTATGGAAAATATTCAAGTGAAACGACGTATAATCAATTAACACGCGATGACTTAACATCCTTTTACAATAAGTATTACAAGGAAGGTGAATGTACTGTGTTTATGGCAGGTAAGTTTCCTTCAAATATAGAATCTATCTTAAATCAATACATTGGTAGTTTGCCTTTGAATAAAAATGTAATTGAAAAACCAGTTCATCCAATTGTTGCGGCAACTCAAAAAAAATACAGTGTCGTAAATGATCCTAGTTCAGTGCAAGGTGCGATTCGTATTGCTCGACATTTCCCTAATAGACACCATCCTGATTTTGCAGGAGCACAAGTGTTGAATAATATATTTGGTGGTTTTTTTGGTTCTCGTTTAATGAGTAATATAAGAGAAGACAAAGGTTATACTTATGGCATACATAGTTATTTACAAAATCATATTCAACAAAGTGCTTGGTTGGTAAGCACCGATGCAGGCAAAGATGTATGCAGGGCCACTATTGATGAAGTGTATAAAGAGATGGCTATTTTAAGAACTGACTTAGTGGATACCGATGAATTGAACTTGGTTAAAAATTATATGTTAGGTTCCTTATTAGGTGACTTGGATGGTCCATTCCAAATAATAGGGCGTTGGAAATCCTATATTTTAAATGGGTTAACTGAGGAATATTTTTATAATACCATCAAAACGGTAAGGGCTATTCAGCCAGAACATATTCAAGAATTAGCCAACAAATACCTAATAGAGGATGACTTTTATGAGTTGGTTGTTTATTAGATGAAGGGTAAAAAATTATTTTTTAAGCTAACATATTGTTTTTCAGCATGTTAGCTTTTTTGTTTCTATAATACTATAAAATATTTAGTACTGTGTGATGCATAGTACTAAATATTTTCTTAGTTTTGTGTTCTAAAGTAATTATCATGGATATTCAAAACACACAAAGTCAAATGCGCAAAGGCGTATTGGAGTTTTGCATATTGTCCATCATTCAAAAAGGCGAGGTTTATCCAAGTGATATCGTCGAACAAATGAAAACGGCCAATTTGCATATTCTAGAAGGAACCTTGTATCCTTTATTGACTCGATTAAAAAATGCAGGATTATTAAATTATAGATGGGTGGAGAGTGTGAGTGGTCCACCACGAAAATATTTTGTGTTAACTGAAGAGGGTGATAAAGCATTTAGTGTTTTATTAAAAACCTGGAATGAAATGACCAGTTCAGTGAATCAACTTACACAAAATAATAACCCTATTGTAAATAACGAAGCGAGTCAGGCTTCTTAAACAATCCAAATTTAATTTTATGAAAAAAGTAATCAATATAAATTTCCAAGGTCGCATTCTTCCCATCGAAGAAGAAGCGTTTGAAATATTAAAACAATACATTGAAACCTTACGTATATATTTTACAAACGAAGAAGGTCGCGATGAAATTATCAATGACATTGAATGTCGTGTTGCTGAATTATGTGAAGACAAACTAAAAAAAGGATCTGTTTGTATAACTGAAGTAGATATCGATTCAATCATTTCAAGCATTGGACGCCCTGCTGATTTTGAAGCTCAGGATGGGTTTGAATCAAATGCTACTTCCTCAAATTATAATTTTAGTGCAGAGAACGATACGCATCATAATTTTGGATCTACAAGACCAAAACG
>JBDKFR010000100.1:0-19469 GCA_039798645.1 Bacteroidota bacterium | reverse complement strand
TGTAAAAGCAAATAGCGAAGGGCAACCAGGTCCTCAAAATTATGATCGCACCCATGCCGATGGCGCTAATATGATGGCAGCTGCAGTTGCACCATTTAAAGGAATTGTTATTTGGAGAGCTTTTGTTTATAGCAATGAAACACCTGAGGACAGGGTTAAACAAGCTTATAATGAATTCAAACCATTGGATGGAAAATTTAGTAAAAACGTATTAGTGCAAATTAAAAATGGTCCACTTGATTTTCAGCCAAGAGAACCATTTCATCCATTATTTGAAGCTATGCCTAATACACCCGAAGTATTAGAATTTCAAATAACACAAGAATACTTAGGACAATCAACGCACTTAGTATACGAGGCACCTATGTTCAAAGAAATTTTAGAGAGTCATATTAATGCAACTCAAAAAGTGGTGGATGTATTGGAGCATTCAAATAATGAATTAACTGGTATTAGCGGTGTTGCAAATATTGGTAGCGATATTAATTGGTGCGGACATCCTATTGGTCAAGCCAATTGGTATGCATTTGGTCGTTTAGCATGGAATCCTCATTTAAATGCAAATGAAATTGCAAAAGAATGGATACAACAAACATGGAGTCATGATAAACAATCGATTGACACCATTCAACAAATCATGATGAGCTCATATGAAAACATGGTTAAATATATGACGCCATTGGGACTTCATCACATTATGGGTAACGGGCATCATTATGGACCTATGCCTTGGGGCAATACACTAAACAGGGAAGACTGGAATCCGGTATACTATCATAAGTCAGACGCTTATGGAGTTGGATTTAACCGTAGTATTTCAGGAAGCAATGCTATTGCACAATATGACCCATTTGTACAAAATAAATACAAGGACAGTAGTACATGTGACGAAAAGTTTTTATTATGGTTTCATCATATTAGCTGGAATCATAAAATGAAAAACGGTAATCAATTTTGGGATGAACTATGTTATCAATACAATGAGGGAGTGAATGGTGTAAGACAAATGCAAAAGCAGTGGCAAAGTATTAGTATGCATATTGACGAGGATCAGCATCATCAAGTAAAACAATTGTTACAAGTTCAATTAAATGATGCCATTTGGTGGAGAGATGCTTGTTTACAATACTTTCAAACTTTCAGTAATTTGCCGCTTCCAAAGGGCTATCCTTTACCAGCTCATGATTTAAAATATTATCAATCTTTAAACTTTCCTTTTGCACCAGGAAATGGAAAATAATTTGAACTTATGAAAAATAAAACACAACAAATTGCCATAGTAACAGGTGGTGGATCCGGCATAGGCTTAGCTATTGCTGAAACATTTGTAAAAAATAAAGTAAAGACGATTATTATTGGTCGTGATCAAAAAAAACTAAAAGCAGTTCAAGCAAAATTGGGCAAGGATTGTGAAATTCAATCCTTTGATTTAAAGGATAGAAAAAATATTCCTGCTTTAGTAAATAAACTAGTCAAAAAATATGGCGACATTGATATTCTTGTCAATAATGCTGGTATTAATATGAAAAAGCCATTGATTGAAGTAAGTGATGAAGATTTTGACAATATTATTGAGACCAACTTGCAATCCATATTTTCTTTAACGCGAGAAGTGGTAAAACATATGTTGCCAAGAAAAAAAGGAGCTATTATAAATATCAGTTCAATGGCTTCTCAGTATGGAATTCCAAAAGTAATCGCTTATACAGCGTCAAAAGGTGCCATAGAAGCTATGACAAGAGCCTTAGCTGTTGAGCTGTCTCCAAATGGCATTCGAATTAACTGCATTGCACCTGGATTTATTGCAACCGAGATGAGTGCAAAAGCTTTAAACAATGACCCTGAACGTAAAAACAAAGCATTGGGACGAACGCCAATGGGATATTTAGGCGAACCGAAAGACATAGGCACTACTGCATTATTTTTAGCTAGCGATGCTGCTAAATATATTACAGGTGTAATATTACCAGTTGATGGTGGTAACTCAATTGGTTTCTAGAAAAATTTATTTACTTGGCTTCAAAAAAATCTATTGAGTTGGCTTCAAAAAATGATTTCTTAATTTATTTCAACAAAACCAGCGTCATTCGTTAAGCGGTTGGATGCACAATAAAAACCATATTTTGCGCCAACCCAAACACCTTCTACTGCTTTGAAATTTGCTGGGATGGAAACGAAATTTTTTCCATCTTTACTATATTCAAAATTAGCATTCGCTCCTTCATTCATAATCATACGAATGAATATGCTAGCAGGGGCATTAGTTAACAAAGTTGTCGATTTTTCAAAACTACTTTTATCCGCTTTATCGCACTCGATATAATTAAGCTGTAAGCCATTTACTGTGTTTTGTAATTCAACCGCTGCATAAGATTTCCCAAATAAAATGAAGCCTGCTCTTTCACCTACCTGTAAACTAGTAAATTTAATTTCCTTTGTAATCGTAAATTTTTCAGCAGGTAGCTTTGCTAAATATAAGGCTGGAAAATTCCAAAGATTTGGGATGCTGTCATTTTTCAAAACTGCATAGTGTCTAAACCCATTGCCATATTCCATTCTCCATGTATTCAATGGTGTTGCATTCCATTGAAAATTTAAAGATGTCGATTTTGAAAAATTCTTATCGGCGTCATCAACATTCTTCAAATTTGGATTGTGTATTTTAGGAAGATCCATTTTAGGATATGCATAGGAAGCAACGGGTGTTCCCACCCCATCACCATCAGCATCTATTCCGATAATCGGCCAATCGTTTCTCCATACCATGGGTTGCAAATGCGTAATTCTTCCATAAGCACCCTTGTCCTGAAAATGTAAAAACCAATCCTCACCTGTATTAGTTTGAACCCATGCTCCTTGATGTGGACCATTGGTATTTGAATTGCCTTGCTCCATAACTTTTTTCCTTTCATAAGGTCCATAAATATTTTTTGCCCTTAATACAATTTGCCAACCTGTACTTACGCCACCAGCTGGTGCAAATACATAATAATAACCGTTACGCTTATAAAATTTTGGCCCTTCCACTGTCGGATCTATTCCATGCCCATCATAAATAAGTTTACCATCGTTAATAATATTTGTACCGGCCGCATTCATTTCTTTTAATGCCAATACCGATTTAATACCTGCTCTACTTCCTGCATAAGCATGCACTAAATATGCTTTTCCATTGTCATCCCACAAAGGACAGGGATCAATTAATCCTTTACCAGCTAATACTAATAAAGGCTCGCTCCAATCACCCAAAATGTTTTTTGATTTAATCATATAAATTCCAAAATCTGGATTTGGGTAGTAAATATAAAATTCGCCATTATGTAAACGAATACTTGGCGCCCATACACCTGCCCCATGTTGTACTTTTTTATAATAGTCAGCAGGAACATTATTTTTTAAAGCATATCCCACTAATTGCCAATGAATCAAGTCATTCGAGCTCAAAATCGGTAAACCGGGAACAGAAGTAAAACTTGATGCAATCATATAAAACGTATTACCTACCCTAATAGCATCAGGGTCACTAAAGTCTTCGTGAATAATCGGATTGGTATAAGTTTGTGCTTTAATGCTTACTATAAAGAGGAAGCAAAATAAAAATGCGATTAATAATTTTTTCATTACTTGGCTTTAGGAACAATAATGTGGTCATTCAAATTAGTATTCAACGCTTTTACTTCTTTTAATACTAACTGAGCAATTAAGCGAGCACCTAATTCTGAAAAATGGGTATTGTCAATTTTTCCCTCAGGATAATTAGGATGTTCACCCGGCTGTAATTGTAAAAATAATAGTGTGGACTTCTCTTTCCCAAATGTTTGATATAACTCCCTGCTCTTGGTATCTAAGTCAATGAATAAAACCTTTTCTTTTACGGCCACCTCTTTAACCAATTCATCATAAGCTTTGTGATTTTCGATCGCTATACCTGCACTATCAAATTGTCTTCTTGATACAGGGGTGAATAAAATAGGGGTTGCTTTTAACGATCTAGTTTCTCTAATAAATTTGGTAAGGTTTGATTTAAAATCCTCAGGGATGGTATAACTTTTCTTTTCTGGCACTTCGTCGTTATGACCAAATTGTATGAACACAAAATCACCTTCCTCGGCTCCATCCAATACTTGTTGCCAAAGTTTTTCATTGATAAAGGTTTTAGTGCTTCTTCCATTTTTAGCCAAGTTATTCACCTTTACCGATGAATCCCAGAAATGTACAAAAGGCATTCCCCATCCCGTTTCAGGATATGCGGTAGTTTGCTTTATGGCAATTGTACTGTCGCCACATAACCAAATTTTAATTTTTTTAGGAGGTGTCGCAGAAATCAGTGTGACCGCCATTAAAATTCCTACTATATATTTTTGCATAGTATATTTTTCAAATTGATAATTTATATTTTTACCACTTAGCCGATTATAACAAAAACTTTCTCAAACCATGAAACTTATTTGTTCTAATAGCCTCAATGACAACTTCAGCATTTAATAAAGCGCCCTCCTTATTAGTATGTGTGTGATCCTTTGGAAAAAATTTATTCACTTCTGTTTCACCCAATGCATCATATTTGTCGGCAATATTTGTATTTAAATCAATATAAAAAGCCCCCGTTTCCTGAGCAATTTGCATGGCCCAAACTCTGTAATCATCACTTCGTTTTAATTTGCCATTTTCAAAGTTATTTCTAGGCACTAATGAACATATGATAGGTATACCACCTTTTTGTTTTGTTTCATTTACAAATTTTCGAAGGTACCATCCATAAGTATGTACAACTTCTTTAATTTTTTTAATGGGATTATATATTTCTACGCTGTCATCGCTAATGCCTTTCAAGGTTCCTCTAGCCCTTGCAGTGTCATCCAATGGACTAGCATCATTATGTCCAAATTGAATAAGCACGAAATCTCCTTTCTTTAAATTGGCTGAAATCTTATCCCATCTTTTATCAGTAATAAAAGTTTTTGTACTTCTGCCACCAATTGCATGATTTTGAATATCCATTTTAGTGGTATCAAAATAGGGTTGTATCAAACTTCCCCAACCCCATAAAGTATCTTTACCAGTTCCATCTCCATTTTTAACTGTAGAATCTCCGATAATATATAATACAGGCTTATTACGCTCATAAATAACAAAAGAGCTGAGTAAGACAAGTGCAATAAGTATAACTAAATGAGAACGTAAATTAAAATGGGAGGTTTGTTTCATAATAATAAATTTATCAAATTTTGGACTAACTATTCACTCTTTAATTACTACTTAATATAATAAACCGGTTTAATCACAATATTTCCATCTAATCCTGATGGCTGTATCGACCATTTTGAAGCATCAAACCCTTTATAGTTAATATTGACAAAATTAATTTCGTGATACTTGCGCCATTCCATATTATTCCTATCCATGTATGCGATTCTATTAGCCATTAAGTTAGCCACTTCAATATCAATGGTATTGTCTCCTTCCTTTAAGAACTTACCGATATTCAATTGATAAGGAATGCTCCAAATATATCCTGCTTCTTTTCCATTCACAGTCACTTTTGCAGATTCATATAACTTATCCAATGCCAAAATATAGTCATCGGCGTTTTTAGTTTTGATCGTGAAATGAGTGGTATAAATCCCACTACCTGAAAATGATTGGGTTGTAGAATCATTTGTGAGATTTGTCCAAGGTTTTACTTTATCTAAATTTTTTGTTGAAGGGATAAATGGTCCTCCATTAGAAAAATTCAAATTCCATTGATCATTTAATAAAATGGGTGAACTTGAATTTGTAAAATAAGGATAGGGTTTATCATTAACCGGATTTAAAGAAGCTTTTACAAATAAGGTTTCGCCTGGTTGCAACTGAATTTTTACTATGGTGGTGTTACCCTGCTTGGTATATTTTGCAACACCGGTTTCGCCATTTAAGGGATTCAATATTAATACCGAATTACAAGTAACATTCAATGTTATATCCTGATTGATCGTTTTTGTTGTATGATTTACGATATAATAGAACTTATCTCCATTCACATCTCTTCTTATAAATTTAAGACCAAGGTCGGTTAAGGTTTCGCGTTTTAAATTGATATATTCCAAGCCTTTTTCAACATTGTTTGCAATTACGATACGGCCCGTTCCAACTATTGCCTCCTTAACATCATTGTTTACAGTTGTAACATTCAGCCCTTTTATTAATTCACTCAACTGTTGATTTGCATTTTCTTGTAATTGCATACCAGGCAATTGTGATGGAAAGTCTTGTAAAATAACATTCATTCCTTTTGAAGCCAACGCAATTAAATTTTTAAACGTTGCTATGGGCATGTATTTACTTTTTGAAACAAGTAATACTTTGTATTTAGCCCCCTTCTCTGTAATTTTTATTTCATTATTTTTTACGATTGCTTCTGATAACATTTTATCAGAGACAAAATCAATACTATAGCCGCGCGTTTGAAGTGAATTTACATTTTTATAAAAATCAGTAGGATGTAACCATTCATCAACATTGTGAACTTTAAATGTCATGTCTAACCCCTTTGCATTAGACCATTGGTCATACACAGGCCAGTAAGCTAAAATTTCATTGTCTGCATTGCCTGCTTGTAAAATAGATTGACACCTTGTAACATAATCATTTAACCCTGTAATATGTGGCCATAAACTATTGGTCGGAACAAAATTTACAGAGGCATAAAACAACCAGCCAGGCCATGCTACATTAGGAGGAGTATAAGTAGTACCATGATAAAAAACATGATTCACGCCCGCTAAAAATGTTTGTTCTAATTCGGGTTTACATTGACTCCATGATGTTTTAAAGTGCTCCGTTAACCATGTAAAAGTCTCACTAGAAACAAATGGTTTTCCCATAACGTGCGCAGCAGAAGATGCAAATTTTAACATAATAGGGTCGGGATCAACATTTCGGACATCTGCAGCATCACGACGAATACCTGGTATATCAAACTTACTACTTCCAAAAGTTTCTGTTTCAGGAATATCAACTGCAGCATATAAGTCTAATATATTTCCTGGTGAACCATGGGATTCATTCGTATTTTTTGATCGCTTATCATTTGCCCACTTTGTAAATTGATGAGCAAAGTTTTGCAATAACAAATCATTAATTGTTTCTCTATAGTCACATTTTATTTTTGTTGTAATGGAATCGGCAACATTACTAACTAAATATTTTAAATAAGGCTTTACATCATACCCTCTTAACAATTTAAAATCTTGAAAAAAGTTGGGTGTCCAATCTGCATCAAAAACCTCATAACTATCATTGTAAAAAGAACGTACCCCATGATTACTATTTCCAAATGCAGTATCAAATGTTTTAAAATAGCTGGTCACTGCATTTGCTGAAAAGTGATCTAATACCCAGCCTTCTCCACCAAAAGCAGCTCGTTTTACTTTTTGTCCAGTTTTGCCAATGAACGCTGCATATATATCCCAATTGCCTTTAACATCAGGCCAAATTAATTGACCGTCCATCCCCACTTTGTTGGTGATGTCTAATACATTTCCAAGTGAATCATAAGCCATCACAGAGGACAAATAACTGCCTGATACAATAGCTTGTTTTTTGTCTTTATGTAAAATTTTATCGTTAAACGGTTGCGATTCATTAATACGATAATGTTGTACAATTAATTTTGTTGCAGCTTCTTCCAATTTAACTTGAGGTCCACCAATTGGCCATCCCGTTCCTACTGAGATATCAATACCCATGTGGAGTTTTGTTGCTTTCTGAGTAGTATAGTCTAAGGATTGCATCCAAGCTGGAGAAAGGTATTTGTTGTATTTTTCTTCATACCCGATAGCACCATATATTGGAACAATAGCAGCCCCTCCAAAACCAGCTTTATTCAATGTGGTTAATTGTTGATCTATCCCATCCTTGTCAACTGCACTTCCCATCCACCACCATCTTGTCCAAGGTTTTGCTTCCTTATTAAATATTGGCCATTGTGTAATTTTAAATTGCGGATCTTTTTTTATTTCAACCGCATAAACATTATCAGTGCCTTCAAAATTGGCTCTGAATATGATCCACTTCCCATCAGGACTAAAATGAACATTTGGTTCTAATCGATAATTTTGATGTTGCATGTTTACAAGTCGTTCACTTTGTAAACTATCCCCTGAAGGTTTAAAGTAATATATCCATTGACCATCCTTTGCTCTTGCAACTTGCCCAGGATCTCCACCATCGCCACAAAATTGTTTCATGTCATCTGAGATGTTAAAGTGAATACTCCATTCATCTCTTTTTAATCTATACTTGACTTCCTTACCTGTTTCAACATGTGTACCTGCTACAAAAAATGTTTCTCCTTTGGGTTGTTGCAAATCAAACCAAATTGTTTTACCGTCTGGCGCGAACCATTCATGACCAGCAATTTCCATGTCCATGGTACGCTTATGCATTAATTTAACCTGTTTTGTATTAATATTTATATGCCAAATACGATCCAATTTATGCCATGGACCTTCATGACAAAACATTAATAAATTTGGTTGTGTAGGAGAAAACTGTACATGACCAAGCCAAGTTGGTTCGGTATGAATGACCTCTAATTTTCCTGTCTTGATATTGATGGTAAATAAATCATTGGGTTCATGCGCATCAAAAATGCGGTCAAAGAAATCCTTTTTTTCTGGATATTTTTTCCCAATTGCTATTTGTGCATCGCTTGCTTTTGAACCGGCAAGCATGGTTTCGTCAGCATTCACAGTAGCGATATATCCCTTATAATTTGCTGGAAATACAAAAAGTAATTTAGATTTTTTAGTGATAAGGTTAGCTACAAATACGCTATCATTATATTGATAATATAAATTCTGATATTTTTTTCCTACAATTTCTCCAGTAATTCCTTTTTCTGCGAACGTCACTTGTTCAATTGCCAAATTTTTAAGATTCACAGTGTATGCATTTCTTAAAGAACGCTCAAGACCAAAAAAAATCATTTTTGATGCTTTCGTAATTGGATCAATAATAAAAGGATTGTTATGAAAATAGAAACTAATATTATTGCCTGGTCGTCTAGTTATTTTTACAATTTTATGTCCAGTGCGATTATCAATCCATTCATTAGGCATTGGACCATTTCCTGTTTCTAAAATAGGGATTTTTGAATTTAATGACAACAAATCATTTTGTGCAAATGAGTTTAAAGAGAAGAAAACCAACATTAAAATGAAAGTCAATCTTAAACATAATTTACACATAGTATCCAATTTATGATTTGATAGCTTGATAGGCTTTTAAAGATATTAATGAAGTAGGTAATGCTTTTGTATTCCACGCGTCATGAATGACCATGGCTGCTCCCCTTGAAGAACTTTGTGGTAATAAAGCTGCAAAAATTTGCAATGTTGGAAATACATAGGCCAATAAACTCATATAAATCGAGTTATTACTAAAACCTCCGTCTACAAAAATGGTTTTAATTTCTTTATTTAAAATTAAAGAGGTAGAAAAATATTGTTGTTTAATGATATCCAATATGAAATCGTGATAAGCCGCCTCATAATGCGTATAATTTTTCAAATCCTTTGTTGAAAACGAAGAAGGGTTTACGCCAACTGGAGTAACTGCATCCAAATCACTTAAACTAGATTGATTAATTAAATTAAAATCAAATAATATTGTTTTATAATAATCTAGTGGCTTATTAAAATGATTTGCCAATTTAATAATTACTTGCTCATGCTCGTATCCGGCAAACAATCTTGCTGCTTTAACAGGCTTGCCTGTATAACCCATATAACACAAACAATCATTTTCTAATTGTTGATGAGTTAATGGCGAATCATTAAATGGATTCAAGCTTATACACCAGGTACCCGTAGAGATTAAAACAAATGGGTCTTGGAAATATTTTAAATAGGGTATCAATGCAGCACTACTATCATGTAATCCAATTCCAACTTGTAAGTCATGGTGATCAATATTTACTTTTGTTGTATTGTTTGGTGCAATAATGGGTGCTAGTTTATGAAGTATTCCACTAGCCTTAACCCAGTCATGATAAGTTTGCTTAGTGTAATCCCACAATCCAGTATGACAACCAATACTCGTAATATCAGTACTTACTTGGTTGGTGAATAAATGACTAATAAACTGTGGCAAATGCATCGCTACTTTTACTTTTTCAAATAGCACAGGCTTTTCCTGCTGTAAACGAAATACTTGTAATCCTGAATTCAAACTCCCTAATTTAGGAGATGCAGTTTGAATATAAAATTTTCCGTCTTGATTATATTGGGCATCAAAATTAAGTTGCAATTGTTCAGGATAAGCTTTCAAATAATTATACAAAGGTGTCAATAGTTTTCCTTTTTCATCAATATAGACAAAGCTGGCACCGTATGCAGAAAAATTAATAGCCTTAACTTCAAAATCGGGATCAGTTATAATTTCTTTGATCATGTTTACTGCCCAAAGCGACAAAGCTTCAATGTCTTCGCAAGCATCTCCGTCCTCATCAACTGTTTCCTTGATGGATAAGGCACTTTCAAAAACAACCTCATATTGCTCATTAAATAACAAACATTTTTTATTAGTCTTCCCAATATCTAATATGGCAATAACAGGTAATCGCATAAACGAATCGTAAATATTATAATCCTGTAGCTATGGTTTTTTCGCCTCTTGCTTTGATAAGATTTGATCTTACATTAGCCGACCTAAACAATTGTAGAGGATCTAATGCACCACCTGCTCTTAATCTTGCCTCTGCAAGTATTGTTCGTACATCAGTTCTAAACGCAGCTTGTAAAATTTCTTGACATTTTACCGTATCTAAATTTAACTGAGCTTCTTTTAATGCTTTAACATCAACTAATAATGCTTGTGCATAAGCAATTTTAATAGCTTCTACCGATTGTAATAAATCTTCTAATGGATCTTTAACATTATGGCTTGCATCAATCATCCATCCTAAGTCATTCGCATGGTTCATTTCTCTAGCATCCATGCCTTCCACTAATTCATTGAAAATTAAAAATAATTTATATGGATCAATACTTCCTACGGTTAAATCGTCATCACCATATTTTGAATCATTAAAATGGAAACCTCCTAATTTTTGTTCATTTAAAAGTAAGGCAACTATTTGTTGAATATTTGCGTTAGGTAAATGGTGTCCTAAGTCTACTAAGGTATATGCTTTTTTCCCTAGCTTAGTTGCATATAATAATGATTGTCCCCAGTCACCAACTGTCATAGAATAAAAATTGGGCTCAAACGCTTTGTACTCGATAAACATTTTCCAATGATCAGGTAAAGCTTTATAAATTTCTTCTAAGCCTTGTAATGTATTATTAAATGCATTTCTAAAATTCAATTGCCCTGGAAAAGAAGATCCGTCTGCTAGCCAAACAGTTAAGGAGTCGGATCCTAATTCAATACCATGATGTATTACTTCAATATTGTGATCAATAGCTTGTTGACGTGTGTCTTTATTTACATGCTGTAATGATCCAAACTTATAACTATGTTTTTGATTAGGTTGATCTTGAAAGGTATTGGAATTCATAGCATCAAACTTTATACCATAGTCAGCTGCCAAATTTTTGATGGCTTTAGGATTAGCAGGTATATCCCAAGGGATATGTAATGAAATAGCGCCGCTTGATTTATTTAAAGTATGCAATAAACCAATGTCTTCAATTTTTTCCTCCAAACTGCGAGGCTCTCCACCACCTGCAAATCGACCAAACCTTGTACCACCAGTGCCAAGTGCCCATGAAGGAATAGCAATTTGATATGCTACTAATTTTTCTATGATTGCTTCAACACCAATTACCTCTTCCTTTAATATGGAAAACTTTTTTTGATGTTTGGCAATTAAATCTGCGTTATGGCTTTCTAATAAGTTTTTATCAACTAACATATCAATTCATTTAAAACCCTAGGGTAATGTTTATAATAATTTACTTAAGGTAAATAAAACACCTCTGAAAGTGAAATATTTACAGGAGAATTATCTGGATTCGTTTCCATAATGTCCTGCATATGACTCCACCACTTTTTCATAATTGGCTGCGATGGTAAACTTTCGAGCGAAACCGTATCATGAATCTTGAAATAAGCGAATAAAACAAGGGTTTCCGCATCTAAAAAAATGGAATACTCACTAATGCCTGTATCATTTAACAGTTTTACTAGTTCAGGCCAAATTTCATCATGCCTCTTTTTATATTCTTGCTCATATCCTTTTTTCAAAAACATTTTAGATCCTACTCTTTTCATAACGCATAATTTACTTTTTCAAATGCTCATTTCACAATGGATGATTACCTTACAAATGCAGCGGCTACACCTCCATCAACATTCAACATACCTCCAGTGGTTTTGCTTAACAATCCGCCAACAAAAGCAAAACATGCATTTGCAATATCTTCAGGCAATATAATTTCATTTAATAAAGTCCGTCCAGCATAATAGGCTGGCAACTCCTCTACTTTTATTCCATAAGCTTTTGCTCGACCTTCAGCCCAGCCTCCACTCCAAATATTACTGCCTGCAATTACGGCATCGGGATTCACTACATTTACCCTGATTTTATCCTTACCCAACTCTGCTGCATTTAATCTGCTAAGGTGCAACTGAGCCGCTTTTGCAGATCCATATCCCGCGTTATTGGGTCCGCTCACAAGTGCATTTTTGCTAACAATATTAATGATATCCCCTCCCATATTTTGCTTACGCATAATTCCAACTGCATTTTGTGTCACCAACATTTGTCCTTTTACTAATACATCATAAAGTAAATCCCAGTCTTGAATACTATGGTCTTCAATCGTTTTTGAAATAGATAATCCTGCATTATTTACAATTAAATCCAATCCTCCAAATCGTAATGCAGCTTCCTTAGTGGTTGCTTGAATTGTTTCAGCGCTGGTCACATCCAAGATGCTTGAAGCAACAACATCCTTTCCAAATAAAGCAATGAATTCTTGCTTAGCTTCTTCTAAACGCTCTGTATTATTGTCTGTTAATAAAACACAAGCGCCTTCACTTGCAAATTTCTTAGCAATGGCTTTGCCAATTCCACCACCACTACCAGTAACTAAGGCAACACGACCACTTAAAGCTTTTGGCTTAGGCATTCTTTGCAATTTCGCTTCCTCTAATAACCAATATTCAATATTAAATGCTTCTTGTCTTGGTAAAGAGGTGTAGGAAGAAATAGCTTCAGCACCTTTCATTACATTAATTGCATTAATATAAAATTCTGCTGCTACTCTTGCCGTTTGTTTGTCCTTTGCAAAACTAAACATACCCACTCCAGGATAAATAATAATGACAGGATTGGCATCGCGAATAGCTGGGCTATTAGGATGTTTACATGTATTGTAATAGTCCGAATACATTTGTCGATAAGCTACAAATAAAGGCTCAATTTTTTGTTTGATAGCGACAATGTCAGTTAAATCATCTGTACTTCCCAAGTTTAAAACCAATGGCGAAATTTTAGTTCTCAAAAAATGATCAGGGCAACTTGTACCTAAAGGCGCTAAGCGATCCAAGTCGTTTGAATTGATAAATTCCAACACACGAGCATCATCAGTGAAATGACCAATCATTTTTGTTTGTGCAGAGCAAAAGCCTCTTAAAATTGGTGCTAATGTTGCCGCTTGAGACAATCTATTTTCAGCATCTAATGATTGTATTTTTTGACCTGCAAAAACAGCTGATTGTTTTGCAATATTATCTTGCAAGTATTCAGCACATTTTTCAATTACTTCTAAAGTGTTGATATAACTTTCATATGCAGTGTCTCCCCATGTAAATAAACCATGAGAGCCCAACATGATCCCAATAATGCCAGGATTATCATCCAAACATTGCTTTAATTGTAAGCCTAAATCAAACCCGGGTTTTTGCCAAGGCACCCATCCTATTTTACCACCAAATAATTCTTTGGTAATTTTTTCGCCATCCTTACTAGCAGCAATCGCAATCGCAGCATCAGGATGTAAATGATCAATATGTTTGAAGGGTAAAAAACCATGTAAAGGGGTATCAATACTTGGTGCTTTAGATGCTAAATCATAAATACAATGATTAAACAATTCAACCATTTCGTCTTCATGTGCTAAACCACGGTATACATTTTTTAAACTTCTTAATCGATCAACATATAAAGCTGCTAACCCATTTCTTTTCATGGTACCTAAATCACCGCCACTTCCTTTAACCCACATAACTTCTACCTCGGCACCCGTTAAAGGATCCTTAGTCATTGCTTTACAAGAAGTATTTCCTCCTCCATAATTTGTTAATCTTAAATCTGCCCCTAATAAATTGGAACGATATACCAACAATGCCACTTCATCACCTGACATAGCCGCAGCCTTTTCATCATCCCATAAATAACTTACATGCTTATACTTTGTCTCTAAATTTTTCATTTTTCTATTTCTTGTTTTCTATTTCTTGTTTTCTATTTCTTGTTTTCTATTAATTCTTTTCGATTAATTATTTCAATGAATTGCCATAACCTACCACCAATACCGATATGATTATTGTGGCAATACCTATCACAATTGTCGTTAATGTTTTTTTACTAACCCCTTTCCATTCTTTTAAAAATAGCCCCCACATATTGGCTATTAAAATAATAAAGGCCATATGCAGAATCCATGAACTCGGTCCATTTCCTAATCGGCTCTCTCCCATACCATAAAAAAAGAATTGCAAAAACCAAGTTGTTCCTGCTATTGCAGAGAAAATATAATTTTTTAATAATGGAGTTTGCTTATTGGTATAATCTCCAAATGTTTTATTTCTTGCATTTAAAATCATGCACCAAATAAAATTAGTTGTTAATCCACCCCATAACAACACAACATAAATAACATTATTACGGTATAAAAATTCTCCTTCACCCGGATGAGCAAGTTTCCACGAATCATTTGCAATGGTCCCCATACTTTGTCCTGCTTCCAAACCAAAATTGAAACATGCACTTAAGACGCCCGATACAATAGCTACAAACATACCTAAGGCAAACTTGTATTCACTAGACACTTCCTTCATTTCTTTTTCCTTCAATACACCTGCCTTGCCGCTAATAATAATACCAATTACACAAATAACTAATCCAAGAATTACGGTTAAACCCCAACTTGAACTTATCATTGCACTGAATGTATCTTTCCCATCAACAGGATTGAAATCGTAATAAATGGCTGGAATGATTGCACCAAATACCATGCACAATCCGAGTATGATACTACTTCCAAGTGAAACACCTAAATATCTAACACCAAGGCCATAAGTTAAACCACCAATACCCCATAAAACTCCAAAAGTATAGGTAAGCAGTAATGTAGCAGTTGGCGTATTTTTTATAATATCAGCAAAACCGGGTATAGTTAAATAGGCAGCTAAAGGCGGAACAATTAACCAAGAAAAAAGGCCCCCTACAATCCAAAAACTTTCCCAACTCCATCCTTTTACTTTTTTATAAGGCATATAAAAACTACCAGACGCGAACCCACCAATAAAATGAAAAAGAACACCAAATAATACTAACATAGGTTAAAATTTCAATAGGAAAAGCAATATTGCGCAATCATCATAAAGTTAAATATTTGGATTATTAAACTATCCTGCACTATCATAGTAAATTGATGGGTTTTAAACTCGTATTTACAATTTTTATTATAAATTGAGCATTGATATGATAAAAAAGAACAACTTATTTCAACTACTTACCATTGACTATATTTCAGCTACGCCCAAATACCTGCAATTAGCCAATGGGGTAATTAAGGCTATTGGGGAAGGTAAATTAGCAAAAGACGATTTACTGCCATCTATCAATGAGTTGAGCTTTGAGTTTGAAATATCTAGAGACACTGCCGAAAAGGGTTATAAATATTTAAAGGAAATTGGTGTAGTAGGTTCTGTTCCAGGAAAAGGTTATTTTATTAAATCAATAGATACTAAAATTGAATTAAAGATATTTTTATTATTCAACAAGCTAAGTCCTCATAAAAAAATAATTTACGACAGTTTTGTAGCAGCACTGGGCGATATCGCATCAATTGATTTTTACATTTATAATAATGACTACTCCTTTTTTAAAAAACTAATAGAACAAAAAAAGAATGATTACACACATTATGTAATTATTCCACATTTTAATGAGGGTGGCGAAAATGTGCAAGAAATATTAAACGCAATCCCTTCAGACAAATTAATTTTATTAGATAAACTACAGCCAGGTATCAACGGTAAATTCGGAGCCGTTTATGAAGACTTTGAAAAGGATATTTATCATGCATTAGAGCAGGCTTTACCTAGGTTAACAAAATACACTTCGATAAATATAATTTTCCCAAAGGATAGCTATTTCCCACAGGAAATTCTTCAAGGATTTTATAAATTTTGTCAGCAATACGCGTTTAATTACAATGTAATACACCAAATACAGGATCAACCAATTAAAGAAGGATCGGTTTATTTATGTTTGATGGATATTGACTTGGTAAACTTGATTGAGCAAATTTTACCTACTAAATTAAAAGTAGGTAAAGACGTTGGGGTAATTTCTTACAATGAGTCTCCAATGAAAAAAATTATTTTAAGTGGCATTACCACTATATCCACCGACTTTGAAATGATGGGTATGAAGGCAGCTCAATTAATTATTGATAAATCAACTGCACATATTCCTATACCATTTTCATTAACACTTAGACCTTCACTATAGCGGCAATCAAGGGACTATATGCTTAAATAACGGAACGCCTTTATTTGCATTCTACATTTTGAGAAATAAAATCAGCTGCACCCAAAGCCTTACTTCTCTCCGTAGGCGTCGACCCACCAACCATTATTTTAAGTGCACCTTTTACAAAAACACTTTGTCCTGCATCATTGATTAAATTAAGCATTTCAGGGTTGATAACAAATTGAACAGTTTTACGCTCACCAGGTGCTAAAGAAATTTTCTTAAAATTTTTCAATGCCATAATGGGCGCATCATTGCCAGCGTTTGGATGTGAAACATATAATTGTATTACTTCCTCACCCAACATTTTACCCGTATTGCTAATCGTGACAGTTGCAGTCAATGATTCATTGTTTGAAATGGTCGATTTTGACAATTTTAGCTCTTCATATTTGAAATTGGTATAGCTTAAGCCAAATCCAAAAGGGTACATAGGTTCGGCATTCATAAAACGATAGGTTCTACCTTTCATTGAATAATTTTCATAAGCCGGTAATTGATCAAGTGACTTTGGGAAACTAATTGGAAGTTTTCCTGATGGAGACACTTTGCCAAAAATGATATCTGCCACTGCATTACCGCCTTCTTCTCCTGGATACCAAACTAAAACAACAGCATCTGCAATTTCATGCACTTCCGTTAAATTCATTGGACTTCCACCAGTAATGACAGCAATGACTGGTTTTGAATTATCTTTTTTTAACGCTTTTAAATATTCAATCTGATTAGCTGGAATATTATAATCCAATCGATCACCGCCTGTTTTAGATAAAACAGACTCGCCTTCCTCTCCTTCCAAATAGCCTGTAATACCCATCACTACAATCGTAGCGTCTGACACTTTTGCTTCTCCTGTTGAAAACTTAGAAGCCTTTGTGCTATCACCAACAAGTGGTGTACCAACTCGGTATTGTAATTGAGAACCGTCTTGTATAGCCGAGGTCAGTCCTTCCAAAATGGTTACATATTTATCATTAACTCCATAATAGTTGCCCATTAATGCATCCATACTTGCAGCATTTGGACCTGTCACAAAATATTTTTTTAAGTCATTTTTTAAAGGCAGAATTCCATTATTTTTCAACAATACAATTGATTGTTGTGCTACTTTTCTTGCCAATGCACGGTGTTCACTACTGTTTATGGAAGCTTCGGCTAAATTATCAAATGGTGTTGAACCTATTGGATCAAATAGACCTAGTTTAAATTTAGTTCTTAGTAAAATACTCAATGAATTGTCAATTTCTTGTTCGGTCACCAACCCTTTTTTAACAGCTTGTACCAAATAAGGAAACGCATTTCCACATTCTAAGTTAACGCCACGCTTTAAAGCCAATGCAGATGCTTCAATGGGCCCAGGCAAAATTTTATGTCCCCCAAAAAAATCACCAACTGCCCAACAATCGGAAACCACATGCCCTTTAAAGTTCCATTGTGTTCTTAAAACATCCTTCAGTAAATATTGATTACCACAACAAACTTCATCATTCATTTTATTATAGGCACACATTACCGCTTCAACATTATTTTCAACTAAACCTTTGAATGCTGGTAAATAAGTTTCCCATAAATCTTTAATGGAAGCTTCTGCGTTAAACTCGTGTCGTGTTTTTTCAGGTCCGCTATGCACTGCATAGTGCTTAGCACAAGCAGCCACTTTTAAATAGGTTGGATCATTGCCTTGTAATCCTTTCACAAAAGCAATTCCCATTTTTGTGGTTAACACTGGATCTTCGCCATATGTTTCTTGTCCACGACCCCAACGAGGGTCTCTAAAAATATTAATATTAGGTGACCAAAAAGTAAGTCCACCATATTGCATTCGATAATCTTTTTTAACTGCTACATTATACATTGCTCTTGCTTCATCAGAAATAACATTTGCTTCCTCAAATACTAAATCATCATTAAATGTGGCGGCCAGACCAATTGCTTGCGGAAAAATAGTAGCTCTTCCACTTCGGCCAACACCATGAAGTGCTTCATTCCACCAGTTGTATTCTGGCACTCCTAACCTTTTAACACCTGGGGCATTATATAGCATTTCATTTACCTTTTCTTCCAAGGTCATGCGCCCTACTAAGTCCTTGATGCGTTGATCAATGCTTAAATTTTTATTTTGAAAAGGAAAGGATTGAGCTTGTGCAAATAGGTTTGACACAATAAAGGTCAACAGGCATACACCCAAAATAAATTTGTTTTTCATGGCAACCAGTTTAATTTAAAAAGCAGGATATTAAATATGTTTTGATAATGTTTGGTGCCACTCTTGATACAAGTTTTGATACTTGGAAATATGATTTGGCTCAATGGAACCAATACTTTTTTGAATACTACAAGCTTCCTCTGCGGATGCATAAAAACCAACACCTATTCCAGCACCTTTAGCAGCACCGGCACTTCCGTCTGCCTCATACAATTCAACAGGCACCCCAATAACATTCACAAATGCTTCCGTAAAGATGGGACTTAAAAACATATTCGCTTTCCCTGCTCTAATTTTTGAAGGGTTCATGCCATTGGCTTTCATAATATCAAAACCATATTTGAAAGCATAAGCAATTCCTTCCTGTGCTGCACGGAAAAAATGAGCTTTTGTGTGTTTGTTTAAATCAATATGTTCAAAATGCGCGCCTACCAATTTATTATTAAAAATGCGCTCTGCTCCATTGCCAAATGGCAAAATGTGTAAGCCGTCGCTACCCACATTTAC
>JBDKFR010000099.1:0-6143 GCA_039798645.1 Bacteroidota bacterium | reverse complement strand
GAGCCAGTTCCTGAAGGTGTTGACCCTAGTTTAATTTTAGGCAACCAAGCGAATCAATGGACCGAGCAATTACAAACCATGCGTAAAGTTCAATATATGACTTGGCCAAGAGGATTAGCAGTTGCTGAAACAAGTTGGTCTCCAGCAGAGAAGAAAAACTGGAACAGCTTTACAAAAAAAGTAGAAGCGCAATTTGAAAAATTAGAGGCAGCAGATGTAGTGTATGCAAGAAGTATGTTTGACCCCATTGTTACCACACAATTAAATACAAAGGGGGAATATATAGTATCTATGGAAGGGGAAGTAGAAGGCTTAGATATTTACTACACCATTGATGATCAAATGCCAGATAAATACAGTGATAAATACACCACTCCATTTGTTTTAGCTGATGATGTTTTATCAGTAAGAATAATTTCATACCGAAACGGTAAACCTATTGGAAAGTTTTTAAATATTCCAGTAGCCTCTTTGAAAAGCAGGGCAAAAAAAATATTGTAAAACTTACATTTGTTAAACTATAAAGGCTTCCAATTGGGAGCCTTTATAGTTTAAGGTCATTAAGCGCAAATTGTGCAACTTAATAAGTAAATTTGTGTCAAGAATCCGAATCTTGAACAATGCTTAAAAGAGCACTACTTTTTCTATTACTCCATTTATTTATATTTTCTTCTTTTGCTCAAAATAAAAGATCTGATCAGAATATTGCCAACGCAAAAGACAGCTCTATCATTACAAGCATCATAAAACTTTTTAAGGGAAAGCCTAGTTCGTTTATTGACTCCACCTATATCATTTTAAATAAGTCAATAAATAAATTATCGAGTCAGGAAGGGAAAAGAATAAACTCAATTAACATAGCTAGTAATCATTTTGGGATAAACGAATTTAACGACCCCACTATAAAGCAAAATGTATTGTCTAAAATTGCAAGCCGATTACACAATAACACGAGTGAAAAAACAATCAGGAAAAATTTATTTTTTCACGAGAATGAATATATGAATCCTTTATTGATTGCCTACAATGAAAAATGGTTGAGAGACCTCCCTTTTATTCAAGATGCAAGAATTGTAGTTTCCCCAGTTTTAAATGACAGCAATACGGTGGATGTTTATATTTTAACCAAGGACATTTTCCCTTTTGGTGCCAGCTTGCAATTCAAAAATATAAACGCATATGATGCGTCTGGCACGATTGAGAATATAAATGACAATGGCAATGCATTCACCCTATATCATAATTTTGATATTAATAGAACAAACAAATCAGGTTGGGGCGCCGGTTATTTTGCAAGAAATGTATTAGGCAGTTTTTTGGACCTGAATGTGGGGGCAAATACACTTGAAAACAATTATGCCAATTACGAAAGTACTGGTTCGAATATATACTTAAGAGGCAGGCTCCCATTACTAAATCCATTGAGTAAATGGACGGGCGGTTTTGAGTGGAGTCATGCTCAAAATAACAATGAATATCCGAGCAAATGGACTGATTCATTTTACAATGCAACTTTAAAATATGAGCGTAACAATTTTGATAGCTGGATTGGATATCAACTTTTTAATAAACCTTGGAAATCAAATAATGAATCTTTCAGACATTTTATTCAATATCGATATCTTGCAACAAAATTTTTTGAAAGACCCGACGAATATCTTTCACAAATTGATAGGAACTATCAAAATGTAAAAGCACACTTGCTTTCATACACCTTATTTAAGCAACAAATTACACGTACACAATATTTATACGGATTTGGACGAAATGAGGATTTGCCGATAGGTAAATCAATGGTAATTACAACTGGTCATTATCAAAGAGAAGAAAACAAATTACCTTATTTAGGTTTCTTGTATGAATCCTACCAACTTAAGGCCAATGATAAATTCATTCATCTATTTTTAAATACAGGAACAAGCTATTTGGACAAGCAGCTATTGGACTTTAAATTATTAGCGAGTATTGAGCAAATATCAAAATTGCATTATTTGAAAAGTGGTTACAAATACCGAAGTATGTTTAACCTAAGCTTCGCACAAACGCTTAAAAATAAATTTAATGACGCCCTACTCATTAATAGCATTTATGGCATACCTCAATTAACAAAGGAAAGAATTAGAGGGGGCACAAGAATAACTGCCAACTGGGAGTCCATCTGGTATAATTCAAGATCATTTTATGGATTTAGGCAATCCCCTTTTGTATTCGCAAATGTCACCTATATGAGAACTGTGGGGGACCCCATTAAAAGTGGTGACATATATTCATCCATTGGAGGTGGCACGAGGGTAAGAAACGAAAGTTTGATATTTGGGACAGTTGAGTTAAAAGGATTTTATTTTCCAAGAACCAATTTACAGTTAAGTCCCTGGAACGTAAGTATCAGCACAAACCTTAAGTTTAAGTATAATTCCAATTTAATTTCTAAGCCCGATTTTGTACAAGTTAATTAACGATTAGTCAACCTTTTTAAGCATTCATTGTTATACTCGTATGGTTCAAGCATATAATTTTTTAGCTAGTTGGCAGTTATTCCCAGAGAAGTGTGAATTCGAATACCAAATTGTTCCAAAATCAGGAAACTACAAAATTGAAACAGTACACGCAGGCCATTTATTAAGCTTTAGTCATAATTGGGTAAGTATCGAAAATGAGGCGTTTTATGCTCAATATCAGGTAAATCCTAATGGAGAATTGCATGATTTTGAAAACAAGGATTTAGCGGACTCAGTAGCCTCCGAAATTAATAACGCATCTTGTTTAACTGTTCAGTTTTATAAGGAAGACAAGCCAGTCCTAAAAGTGGTTCACGAGATATTAGCCAATGGCTTTATGAAAGTGACACATTCAGGAAATAAAGAAAATGGAGACCCATTTGTTAATACAGAAGTTTACCACAAGCAATTAAGTGTCCTACCCTATGCATCCTCTGCTGGAAGTGTTGCAATTAGACCTACCAAGGAAGGGGTAATAAAACACAAGGCATTATCAGCCATGGAGGATCAAACCAATATGCAATTAAACCAAATCAAAGAGCAAATTGAATTATTGGCGAGACAGGCACAAGAAATTAGAAAAAGAAAGGAATTAAGCTTAATGATTTATGAAGCTAAAATAACTTTCAAACCTCAAATTGGTCAAGTGTACCATGTTTATGAAAAAACAGACGGCTCACATGTATTATCATTAGTTGCTCCTACTGAATGGGGAGGTGGTGCTGGACCATTTGCACAATTTATAGCTACAGTAAAACTATTAGCCGATCATACATGGGTAGAGTGCTAACGAAAAAAGTATAACCTAGTAACTAGTAACCATACTTCGATAAAATCGCATCTACTCTTTTTTCCACTTCCGCATCTTTAACTACTGGAGGCGCATGATGCTTTTTAATGGTAGCATCAATAATTAATGGCCCTTTACATCCCCAATGCTTGTGATCAACAAAAGCATCGATTCCATCAATATCATGAGAAGGGTTCGCTCTTGTAAAAGTTGCCCATAAAAAGTTTTGCATATCACTTGCCATCCATGCGGAATCCTCGGTTAATACTAACATAGCTACTCCTAAATTTTCCAGCAATTCAGTCCCTAAACCATTTAATATGGTTTGTAATAAATGAATATTCATTTTAGCAGCATTCAAAGCAATTACACCAGGCATTATTAAGTGCGCGTCACCATTTAAATTTTGAATCGCATCGGGGATTTGGGTAGTTAAAGTTCTTTTCACTTCACCATAAGCAGCTAATACTAATTTGGAACCACTATTTAAATTTTCACCAGAATAGTCTAAGGTATCAATGGTCGTATTGGTATAAAAATGTAAGTCCCTGCTAAAATCCATACGCTCTAAAATATATTTGAAAAAGGCAGCTTCATTATGCGTATCTAATTCAATAATTGAATTAGCACCTTTTGACTTTTCTTCAGGAGCAGTAATCCATAAAAATTTGGCTAAACTTAATTGCCCTGTTCCTAATATATGATTCGCGATCGTTAAAATTTCAGCAGGCTTTTTTGTTTGCAAGTACGGTGTGTAACGTTCACTTCCAATAGCAAGCAATAATGGGTGCACTCCTGCTGCGTCAACCGCATGCACTTCTTTCAATCCAGGTATTTCATTGGATATAGCAGCACCCGTCATGGCATGAATTAATTGTCCAAAACTAGTGTCTTCTTGTGGCGGTCTTCCTACCACAGTAAAAGCCCAAATTGCATTTTTTCTTGCAAATACTTTATGCACTTTCATCAATGGAAAGTCATGTTGTAAACTATAATATCCTAAGTGATCACCAAAAGGTCCTTCGGGTTTATTTTCATTTGGATACACTTCACCAGTAATGACAAAATCAGCATCCGTACTTACACAATAACCGTCAACATAGGTATAATTAAATCGCTTTCCGGCCAATACACCTGCGAAATTCATTTCACTCATACCTTCAGGAAGCGGCATTACTGCTGCAACACTATGCGCAGGGGGGCCACCTACAAATACACTTACTTTTAAAGGCATCCCTTTTTTATTGGCTTTGGTTTGATGCACTCCAATACCACGATGTAATTGATAGTGCAACCCAATCTCTTTATTTAATTCATAATCATTTCCACTTAATTGAATACGATACATACCTAAATTAGCGTTCGCGATTCCTGGTTTATCCGCATCCTCCGTATACACTTGTGGAAGGGTTACGAATGCGCCCCCATCCATTGGCCAGTGTTGAATTAAAGGAAGATCACTAATTTGAATTTCCTCAAATAATACAGGCTTACTTAATGGAATGCCATTAGGTAATGCGTTAACAGCGGCGGGTAAAGCACCTAAAGTTTTTAATGGACTTTTTAGGGCTGCAGTTGGATCAATTTTAATATCAATTAATTGCTTTACTTGCGGCAAGGTATCTCTAAATATAAATTCACTTCTTTCTAATGTCCCGAATATATTGGACGCTGCACGGAATTTTGAACCCTTCACTTTTTCAAATAATATAGCAGGCCCTTTTTGTTCAAAAATGCGCAAATGGATAGCTGCCATTTCCAAATGAGGATCCACTTCTTCTTTAATACGCAGTAGTTGACCGGTACGTTCTAAATCCAATAAACAAGCTTCTAAATTAGAATAGCCCATGATATATATTTGAGTTGCAAAAATAACTTAAATTCGCTCATGACTCGTTTAAGTGTAAACATAAATAAAATTGCCACCCTAAGAAATAGCCGTGGCGGGGACAACCCCAATTTAATTCAAGTAGCAAAGGATTGTGAGCGTTTTGGTGCGGAAGGCATCACCGTTCATCCAAGGCCTGATGAAAGACATATTCGCTATCAAGATGTTTATGATTTAACTGAAATTGTTACCACAGAGTTCAACATTGAAGGAAATCCAAAGGAAGACAAGTTTGTAGAATTGGTATTAGCCACAAAACCGCATCAAGTAACATTGGTACCTGACGCATTAAATCAATTAACAAGTGATCATGGTTGGGATACTATTAAAGAACAAGCTTATTTAAAAGAGATTATTGCAAAATTTAAAGCTGCTGGAATTCGTGTTTCTATTTTTGTAGACCCAGTTGAAGAAATGGTTCTTGCTGCAGCAACTACAGGAACCGATCGCATTGAATTATATACCGAGGCATATGCGCGTGAATTTAGTGAAGGAAAAAAAGAAGCCGCTGTTGCGCCATACATTAAAGCAGCAAAAGTTGCACATGATTTAGGATTAGGTATTAATGCAGGTCATGACTTAGATCGTTTTAATTTAGCTTTTTTAGCAAAATCAATTCCATATTTGGATGAAGTAAGTATTGGCCACGCACTAATAGCTGATGCTTTGTATTTGGGATTAGAAAATACCATTCAACTTTACAAAAGAGCACTTTCGATTTAAAATTTCTGAAATAATTTATTCAACATAAATAATTATCATGCAAATAAATAAAATAACCACACTTATGTTAATGGCTTGTTTATATGCATTACCTGCATGTACACAAAAAAGCTTTGGCCCTATTCCAACTAAGGAGCAATTAGCATGGCATGAAAAAGAGTTTTATTTATTCATGCATTTTGGACCTAATACATTTACCGACTTGGAATGGGGGCATGGAAGTGAAGATCCTAAAGTTTTTAAC
>JBDKFR010000098.1:0-20987 GCA_039798645.1 Bacteroidota bacterium | reverse complement strand
TGAATTTTTGTTCAATATCATTCAACTCCATAAATAAGTCATTTATTATTTTTGAATAACTTTGAAAAAGTTCGTTATCCTTTGAACCAATAATTTTTACATTCTTTAAATTCAAGGTATCAGCATACACTGAAAAAGTTTGTTTTTCATCTACTAACAGATCAAATAAAATGGTCATTTTAGGTGATACGATAAAATATATACCAGGGGTGAGTTTTGTTTTTGATTGGAAAACACCCTCCCCCTTTTCATTTAAGAAGCAAGAATCAGCAAACACTTTACTATTACCATAATTGGTGCCTAGGTAAATTTTTGTGTTTTGATAAGGTTTAAGACTTATTTGTATGGCGTGACCCTGATTTGTGTTTGAGGTAGTTGAATTTGGCTTTTTTGTTTGCGCCATTAAAAACAAAGGAAACAGTAAGGTTGAAATCAATATCTTTTTCATTTTGTAAAAATATAAATTAATTAGACAAGTTAAAATATAGCTTTAATTACTTTGAATATACCCCTTGTTGAGTACCTTTGTTCCCGTGAGAAAAATCAAACAAAAGCCTGTATTGGAAAAAATCCTTATTGAGGATTATGCTGCTGAGGGTAAATCATTAGCAAGGGTTGACGGAAAAGTTGTTTTTGTAGAAGGTGCGGTGCCTGGTGATGTGGTTGATATTCAACTACAAAAAAATAAATCAGACTGGGCTGAAGGTTTTGCAAAACATTTTCATAGTTATTCAGCGATGAGGGTGCAGCCATTTTGTAAGCACTTTGGTGTATGCGGAGGCTGTCAATGGCAGATGCTCCCTTATGAGCAGCAATTAAAATATAAACATCAACAGGTGGTTGATAATTTAACCAGAATTGCAAAAGTTGCCCTTCCTTCAATTCCACCTATTTTAGGAGCCGATCAAACTGAAGGATATAGAAATAAAGTAGAATATACATTTGCTACTGAAAAATTTATCCCATTTGAGGAATTCAAGGCAATGAAGGCGTCGGGTGCCGACCTGGTTCCATCACCTGGTGCTGGTGGTTTTCATGCAAGAGGCTTTTTTGAAAAAGTGGTAGAGATAGACACTTGTTATTTGCAAATAGAGCCTACTAACCTAATGCGTAAAGCAGTCGTGAATTTTGCGATTGACCACGATATGCCATTTTACAATATCAAGCAACACCAAGGATGGTTACGTAATATGTTTGTTCGAAATACAACTCGTGGACAGTGGATGGTGAATTTAATTCTAGGATATGAGGATACTGAAAAGCGAGAGGCGCTTTTAAATTTACTGTTAAAACAATTCCCACAAATAACGACGCTGTTATACACGATTAATACGAAGCGCAACGATAGTATGCAGGATTTGGTGCCTCAGGTGTTTTTTGGAAATGGATACATTACCGAAATGTTGGAAGATTTTGAATTTAAAATAAGTCCAAAATCATTTTTTCAAACCAACTCAAAGCAAGCTGAAAAATTATATCAAGTTACGCGCGACTTTGCTGAATTAACGGGTAAGGAAGTGGTGTATGATTTATATTGTGGCACAGGTAGTATTGGAATATTTTGTAGCAAACAAGCTAAAAAAATTGTGGGTGTGGAATTTGTAGCAGATGCTATTGAGGATGCTAAAGAAAATGCCAAAATGAATCAATTGACAGATACCGCATTTTTTGCAGGTGATGTTATTGATATTTGTGATGACGCATTTTTTGAAACACATGGTAAGCCCGACGTAATTATTACAGATCCACCACGTGCCGGAATGCATGAAAAACTAATTCGTAAGTTATTAGAAATGGAGGCGCCAATCATTGTATATGTAAGTTGTAATCCAGCTACACAAGCAAGAGACCTAGCCTTATTAGATGAAAAATATATAGTTACTAAAATACAGCCAGTTGATATGTTTCCACATACCTTACATATTGAAAATGTAGTACAATTAACGAGAAGATAATTTTTATAAATCAACGAACACAATGACTCAATTTAGACCTACTGGATATAATAGTTTACCCGAAATCATAAAAAATTTATTGATTATAAATGGACTGATGTTTTTTGCACAAAACACTTTAGGTGGTCCTACCAGTGCTTTTAATTTTGAAGACATATTTGCATTGCATGCTTTTCAAAGTGATTTATTTAAACCATGGCAATTAATAACACATATGTTTTTGCATGGTGACTTAGGACATATTTTTGGAAATATGTTGGCCTTATGGATGTTCGGTTCCATTTTGGAAAACATATGGGGACCTAAACAATTTTTATTATTTTATTTTTTATGCGGTATTGGAGCTGCACTAATTCATTTAGGTATTCTTTCCTTTGAATTAATGAATGCTACTAAGTATTATCATGAATTAATTACTTCGGGTGCTACACAAACCGATTATGCAATTGAATTTATGAGTAGGTATAAGGCCCGCGTTGATGTTGCTACCTTGGGAGCAAGTGGAGCTGTATTTGGAATATTAATTGCCTTTGTATACTTATTTCCCAACACTTATATTTATTTGTATTTTTTCATTCCTTTAAAAGCGAAGTGGTTAGGAATATTATATTTTTCATATGAGTTATTTTTTGCACTTCGAAACTCAGCAGGAGATAATGTTGCAAGGTGGGCACATGTTGGCGGTGCATTGGTAGGCTTTATATTGGTGTATATTTGGAAAAGAAATAATCGTCGATTTTAAATTAAATTAGATGCAAGCAAATTCTGATATGCAACAAGCGCAAAGTCAAAAACCTTTATTGGGTGCAGATAACAACACCCTGGTTGCTTTGTTAGCGATTAACTTGGTTGTATATGTAATGCTGGGTCTTATAAAAACTATTTATTATTTAGAAAGTTTACCACTAGAACAATTCTATACTCAAATTTTTAATCCTTTTATTTTATCTAATCAATGGATGAACACCCCATGGTCATTATTAACCTATAATTGGGTACACGATGGATTCTGGATGTTATTTGCAAATATGATTTGGTTAACCTTGTTTAGCTATACTTTACAAATAAATGGAGCGAATAAACATTTATTTCCTATATACTTTTACAGTGGTTTAGTGGGTGCTATTATTTATATCGTATCTGGTACAAGTCAACCTTTATTTGGAGCAGGTGTAAGCATATTTGCCATTGTCATTGCTGCAATAGCACTTATTCCTAATTATAAATTTTTATCAAATATAGGGGGCGGTGTTTCACTTTGGATGGTAGGTATTTTATATTTATTATTAAATGGGTATTTATTAAAAGATAGTTCAATAACACTGATTGTTTCAACGGTTGTTGGAGGATGTACAGGATTGCTTTACGTTGTACTATTAAAGAAAGAAATTGATTTAGGGAAGTGGATGCATCAATTCATTCGTTCATTAAATAATAGTTTAGCACCTAAAAAATAATGGCCAAACAAAAATCTGCAATAAGGAAATTTGGTAAAAAACTGCTAATCATTTTAAATCTAGCGGTTTCTATTTTATTGTTATATCCATTATTTTTCAAACCCATTTCCTTTATATGGATCAATGGATTTTTGGGATTGATTACTCCCTATTTATTGGTTATCGAGATTTTATTTTTATTTTTTTGGATTATCGTAAAACCAATTTTAAGTCTACCTTCTTTAGTTAGCTTACTACTTAGTTGGAATCTATTTATTATAATAATGGGTTGGCATCCAGGTACCCCCTTTTCAAAAACAAAAAAGGACAATACTTTAAGAATTATAAGTTGGAATGTAAAAGGCTTCAATGGCTTGGTACCCAACACAACCATTAAATTTAGAACACAAGAAATTGCGTATTCTATTCAAAAATGGAATCCCGATATTATTTGCATGCAGGAGTATAACACCAATGATCGACAAAATGATATTGCCAATCATGCTCAATATTTTGAGAAACAATATCCTTATTCTTTTTTTTCCAAGGATTATTATACAAATGATGCCACTTATTTAGCGGGCTGTATCATTTATTCAAAGTATAAAATTATTAAAACAGAGCGCTTTCCTTATAGAAATAATGAAAGTTTAATAGCGGCAACCATTTTAAAGGGTGACGACACTATAAAGGTTTATACTACTCATTTGGCATCTTACCGATTTAAACAAGATGATT
Organism: Bacteroidota bacterium; assembly: GCA_039798645.1. Taxonomy (GTDB): domain Bacteria; phylum Bacteroidota; class Bacteroidia; order Chitinophagales; family Chitinophagaceae; genus Sediminibacterium. Next base: position 16,858 of record JBDKFR010000098.1, on the reverse strand, counting down.
TTGAAGCAATTGATGATGCCACTAGAAATAAATGGGGTGTGGTTCGTAAAATGAAACATGCATTTGAAGAAAGGGCTAAACAAAGTGATATTGTTAAAGAACAAATTAATGCAAGTCCATATCCAACCATTATAACAGGTGACTTTAATGACGTACCTAGTTCCTATACTTACTATCAAATAGCTAGTGGCTGGAAGGACGCATTCTTAGAAAAAGGTTTTGGAGTGGGTGACACCTTCTTGGGAATATCGCCAACGTTAAGAATTGATTATATACTCGCAAATTCAAGTTGGGATGTAAAAGCATGGGAACAGATGGACGAAAATTTGAGTGATCACCATATGATTATGGCGGATCTATTGTTAAAAAAACAATAATCTGTTACCTAAAATAAAATATCTTTGTGCCACATTATGGCACTAAAAGTATACAACTCCCTTACGCGACAAAAAGAAGTCTTCGAACCTATTAATGCACCTTATGTGGGTATGTATGTTTGTGGACCTACGGTTAGCGGAGAGAGCCATTTAGGTCATGCACGTCCTTTTATTACTTTCGATGTGGTGTTCCGATATTTAATACACAAAGGGTATAAGGTACGTTATGTTCGTAATATTACCGATGCTGGACACTTTGAGGAAGAAGGTAAACAAGCTGAAGATAAAATTGCTTCTAAAGCCATATTGGAAAAATTAGAACCCATGGAACTGGTGCAAAAATATACGCATTTGTATCATTGGGCAATGGAGCAGTTTAATAATATGCCACCAAGCATTGAGCCAACTGCAACAGGTCATATTGTGGAGCAAATTGAAATGATTAAAACCATTATGAAAGATGGTTATGCTTATGAAAGTAATGGTTCAGTTTATTTTGATGTAGTTAAATACAATGAGGATTATTCAAAAAAGAATCAACCTTATGGAATTTTAAGTGGACGTAATTTAGAAGAACAATTAGAGACAACGCGTGAGTTAGAAAATCAAGAAGAGAAGAGAAATAAAGTTGATTTTGCATTATGGAAAAAAGCGCCGATAGAACATATCATGCGTTGGCAGAGCCCATGGGGTGAGGGTTTCCCGGGATGGCATATTGAATGTTCGGCGATGGCGACAAAATATTTAGGCAAGCGTTTTGATATTCACGGTGGTGGTATGGACCTACAATTTCCACACCATGAATGTGAAATTGCACAAAGCAATGTTTGTAATCATGAAATTCCTGCACGTTATTGGATGCATAATAATATGATTACCATTAACGGTCGTAAAATGGGAAAGAGTTACAATAATGTAATTAAGTTAAGTGAATTGTTTTCGGGTAATCACCATGAACTAACACAAGCTTATGCGCCGATGACGGTTCGCTTTTTCATTTTACAAAGTCAATATCGCGGCACTTTAGATTTTAGCAATGAAGCATTACAAGCATCTGAAAAAGCATTGAAGCGTTTAATGGAAGGATATGAGTGGTTAAAGGCGCAAAGCTTTACCGCAGGTTCAGCAGCGTTAGATGCAAACTTAGACACACAATTAAAAACATGGGCGTCTGAATTGGAAACCTTCATGGATGACGATATAAACACGGCTAAGGTGGTGGCTAATATGTTTGAAATGTTACCAAGTATCAATTCTTTAAAAGATAAACATATAGCTACTGATGCAGTGAGTGGTGACACCTGGATTTACGTACAAAATCAGTTGACTATATTTATTGAAAATATTTTAGGCATTAAAGTAGAGGCGGGTGCTAACCGAGCACAATTAAATGGTGTGATTGATTTATTAATTGAAATACGACGTGACGCAAAAGCAAGAAAAGATTTTGCTACAAGCGATAAAATTAGGAATCAGTTAACTGAAATGGGTATTCAATTGAAAGACGAGAAGGACGGTTCAATGAGTTATACTTTCGCTTAGTGATCGCAGTCGTCGGCGTGTGCATGATTATGCACCCTGCATCGCATGTGATTGTTGACATGCGCCACAATAATAAAAAATGCTGCAGGAAATAAAAGGTATAATTCAATTTCCCTAAAAGCCAAACGGCTAAACATTAAAGCAATACCAATACTAAATAAGATAATGGGTTTATAAGAATGGTGATGTTTTTTATATCCATGATACAAGGAGTAAGCTCCAATGGCAAAGGACAATAAAATCATTCCAAATTCAAATTGGTAATTGTGTAAAATATTAATGCCTAATAATGGCAATGAACTAAAAAATAAGGGTAATAATGCACAATGTATCGCACAAGCTAATGAAGCGCTAATTCCAATGGCATCCCAATTCCAATTTTTAAACATTTAGCAAAGATAGGGCAACTAAAATAATATTACCTTTATAGTCCTAAATGGATAATCCATTAATAAACACCTGAATATGTCTAAAAAGCTACTTACTTATCTTATATTTTTTACCCTTTTATTATTGGGCTATTTTTACTTTCTTTTTCAAGGAACGGATAACTGGAAAGTAAAGTTGCCTACTTTAAGCTTCGTAAAGCCATTTCATTTTACCAATCAGGATGGACAACCTGTTACCGATGCCGATGTTTTAAACAAAATCACGGTTGTAGAATACTTTTTTACTACTTGTAAAGGCATTTGCCCAAGATTAAATACCAATATGAAAGAGGTTTATTTGCAGTTTAAGGACGAACCCGATTTTCAAATATTTTCTCATACTTGTAACCCCGATACTGACTCAGTTGCTGTATTAAAGCACTATGCCGATTCTTTACAAGTAGACACAAAAAAATGGATATTCATAACTGGACGCAAGGATAGCTTGTATCAAATGGCCAGAAGCTCTTATTTATTAGATGATCCAAAAAATAATGTAGAAAAAATAGAAGATCAATTTATACATACACAGTTTTTTGCGTTAGTAGATAGAAATGGAAAAGTACGCGGTAAAATTTATGATGGTTTAAAAACCATTGAGGTACAACAATTAAAAAGAGACATCTCAAGACTCTTAAAAGACAAATAAATCCTTATGATTTTTGTAACTGGTGCTAGCGGCTTGGTGGGTAGTCATTTAATTCAATCATTGATTGATAAAGGAATGTTAGTGCGCGCATTGTACAGACAAACAATCCCTACTTTTAAAGGTGCTGAAAAAGTTAATTGGATTAAAGGAGACATTTTAGAGGTGGCTACTTTAGAAGAAGCCATGCAAGGTGTAAGTCAAGTATATCATTGTGCAGCGATTGTTTCTTTTTCTCCAAAACAAGCTGCTACTATGTTACATGCAAATGTCGAGGGAACGGCCAATGTGGTAAATGCATGTATACGTCATGAAATACAAAAGTTGGTTTATGTAAGTTCTGTAGCTGCACTTGGAAGAATAAGACAGGGTGCCCCTGTAGACGAACATATGAATTGGACGCCAGAAACTAGTAATAGTATTTATGGTAAATCAAAATATTTAGCCGAGATGGAAGTTTGGCGAGGAATGGGAGAGGGATTAAATGTTGCTATTGTAAATCCTGTAATTATTTTAGGTGCAGGTGATTGGAATAAAGGTTCATCTGAAATTTTCAAATCTGCATACAATGAATTTCCTTGGTACACAACCGGCGTAAGTGGTTTTGTAGATGTTATGGACGTTATTGATGCTATGCAAATATTAATGCAAAGCGATGTGCAAGGACAGCGTTATATTATCAGTGGTGCAAATTTGCCTTATCAAGAAATATTTACGCGTATTGCTTATGGATTTAATAAACGCCCACCTTCAAGAAGAGTCACACCTTTACTAGCTTCTATTGTTTGGCGATTAGAAGCTGTAAAAGGATTCTTTACCGGCAAATCTCCATTATTAACTAAGGAAACAGCTGCAACTGCTCAGGCAGTAGTAAATTTTGATAACACGAAGTTTTTAAAAGCCTTCCCTTCCTTTACCTATCGGACGATAGAAGAAACGATTAACAGAACCTGTTCCGAATTAAAGGAGCTGCATCATTTAAAATATTAACCTTCCATCATTTTTTTCCAAAGCTCGGGAATGCGTTTGATCCAAACATATTCTCTGCGTTTTATTGCTGCTTCTTCGGCCGGGAAGCCCATATAAATTTTATTTCCCTTTAATGAGCTTGGTACACCTGCTTGAGCAAGTATAACAGCATTTTCACCAATGGTTAGTGTTTTGCCAATGCCTACTTGACCCCATATCGTAACGCCTGCTTCTATTTTAACACCCCCAGCGATGCCCACTTGAGCAGCAATCAAACAATTTTCAGCTGTTTGAGTATCGTGCCCGATGTGCACCATATTGTCAATTTTTGTACCTCTTCCAATTTTGGTATCTCCACTTACGCCTCTATCAATGGTACATCCGCATCCTATTTCAACTTTATCTTCTAAAACTACCCTACCACAACTCAACATTTTATGATACCAATCTTGTCTATTCTTTTTGGTATTATAATAAAAAGCATCACCCCCAATTACCGTATTGGCTTGTATGATTACTTCGTCTCCAATAATGGTATCCGATAAAATGCTTACGCCAGGATAGATGGTACAATTTTTACCAATTTTTACATGATGACCAATAAATACATTAGGCATGATAATGGTTCCTTCGCCAACAATAAGGTCGTCGCTGATTGCTTTTGTACTTACTTGAAGTGGTTTAAAATGTTTTACAATCGTTAAATAAGCTTCAAACGGATCATTGCAAAACAATAATGCTTTCCCAGCAGGTATATCCACTTCTTTATTATTAATAATGATACATGATGCAGCACTTTTTAAACAAGTATCATAATATTTTGGATGATCTACAAACACCACATCACCATTTTGTACTTGATGAATTTCATTCACTCCTGTAATTTCTAATTGGTTATTTCCAATTATTTCTGCGCCTATTAATTCGGATAACGATTTAACGGAAATGGGTGCAATTAGCTTCATATTTATGTTTTTTGGCCTAATTCAAAGGTAACGAGGGTTTTTTGTAAAAAATATTTTTTAACCAAAATGTCCATAAAATAGTTGATTATTTCCAGACAATTGGCATGAAATTATTTTATTAAAAACATGTTAGTGTAAAAAATTCAATCTTCTACAATTCAATGTTCATAGTATTTACAAGCGTTTATGAAAAAAATATTTTAATCATTTTAAATTTTTTCAAGTGTGTTTTTTATAAAAAAAATACTTGTTGAAATAGCTTTTATAAATTGCATTTGTGGATAAACCTAAAAAATTTGTTTAAAAAATTTTTTGAATTAGGATAAAGTATATTTAATATTGTGATGGGAATTCAATTCCCGTACTTACTAACCCATCTATATACGAGGTCCCACAACAGTGGGACTTTGTTTTTTTAGAAACATTTTTTGATGCAATACTTCTTACTTTACAAACCATTTCAAGTATTATCGCAGTTCACTTCACAGGATGGAAAAAAGTGTTTAAAAGATATTATTGAAGTTGAAAAGGACGTTTATCCAGTAGGCCGATTAGATTATGATAGCGAAGGTTTATTGTTATTAACGAATGATTCAAGTATTAATCATCAATTATTACATCCAAGTTTTGAACATAAGCGTACATATTGGGTTCAAGTGGATGGTGCTATTACGGATGTTGCATTAGAAATATTAAGAAAGGGTGTTATCATTAATATTGATGGGAAACAATACAAAACCAATAAGGCGGTCTTAAAAAATTTACCTGATGATATACAGGTACCTGAACGCAATCCACCTATACGATTTAGAAAATCAATTCCCACAAGTTGGGTTTCCATTGAATTAACGGAAGGTAAAAATAGACAGGTTCGTAAAATGTTTGCATCCGTTGGATTTCCGGTACTAAGATTAATAAGAGCACAATTAGGAATATATACCATTGATAAAATGCAGCCAGGTGACTTACTTTCTTTGACAGAACAAGAAGTAAAGGCAGGCTTCTTTCGCTAATTGCTCGTTAAGTTTTACTTTTGCGGTATTAATACTATATAAATGAGTCAAGACTTATCAGAACAAGAAATCATTAGACGCGAAAAACTACAAAATTTAGAAGCTGCAGGTATTAATCCTTATCCAGCTCCCTTATATCCAGTTTCTCATTATTCAGCCGAAATAAAGCAAAACTTTTCTGAAGAAACGAAGGACAACTATGCGTCAGTTTGTGTTGCAGGACGTATTATGAGTGTGAATGACAAGGGTAAGGTGTTATTTGTGAAAATTCAGGACAATGACGGCATATTTCAGCTATATATAAAGAGAGACGAAATTTGTCCAGACGAGGATAAGACGTATTGGGATGTGTTGACTAAAAATGGCATGGACCTAGGCGATATCATTGGTGCAACGGGATATGTATTTATTACAAAAACAGGAGAAACCTCTTTGCACGCTAGCACGGTTACCTTACTCGCTAAATCTTTAAAGCCGTTGCCGGTTGTTAAAAGAGACGAGGAGGGAAATACATTTGATGCCGTTACGGATCCAGAATTCAGGTATCGTCAACGTTATGCTGACTTAATTATTAATCCTGATGTAAAAGAAACATTTGCGAAGCGTACTATATTAATGAATACCATTCGTGAATTTTTAAATACACGTGGTGCGTTGGAGGTTGATACCCCTGTTTTACAAGCCATTCCTGGTGGAGCAGCAGCAAGACCCTTTATTACCCATCATAATGCCTTAGATGTGCCATTCTATTTGCGAATTGCAAATGAATTGTATTTAAAGCGATTGATTGTAGGTGGGTTTGATTGGGTATATGAGTTTAGCCGCAATTTTAGAAATGAAGGTATGGATCGCACCCATAATCCAGAGTTCACCGTTTTAGAATGGTATACGGCTTACAAGGATTATTTCTGGATGATGGAAATTACAGAGCAATTATTTGAAAAAATAGCTTTGACATTACATGGCACAACAGTGTTATCAGTAGGAGATAAAACAATTGATTTTAAGGCACCTTATCGTCGTGTAAGTATCATTGATGCCATTAAAGAAAATACGGGCATTGATATTACTGGAATGGATGAGGCTGGATTAAGAGCCGTTTGTAAAACATTAAAGATAGACGTTGCACCTACTATTGGTAAAGGAAAGTTGATTGACGAAATTTTTGGTTCAACAAGTGAACATACTTATACGCAACCTACATTTATCATTGATTATCCGGTTGAAATGAGCCCGCTTACCAAAAAACACAGAACCAAGGAAGGATTGGTAGAGCGTTTTGAATTAATGGTTAACGGAAAAGAATTAGCGAACGCCTATTCTGAATTAAATGATCCAATTGATCAACGTAAGCGTTTTGAAGATCAATTGACATTAATGGAAAGAGGTGATGATGAAGCTATGTTTATTGACCATGACTTTTTAAGAGCATTGGAATATGGAATGCCACCAACCTCGGGTATTGGTATTGGAATAGATCGTTTATGTATGATGATGTTAAATCAACCATCGATACAAGATGTATTATTCTTCCCACAAATGAGACCGGAGTCTTTTGGGAAGGACTAGCTAAAAAAAGCAAAAGTTTAAACATATAGATAATTAAAAAGGCCACTCTATCGAGTGGCCTTTTTAATAGCATATTGTTAATTAGTAATTTCTGTAACTAAATCGAGGCGCCTTAATCGCGATAGTTCAACGCTGGTTTAATGTCGCCTAATAATGCTTTGTATTTATAATCCCCAATACTCGCTTTAAATTCGTCGGTTGCTTTTTGTATTAAAGTTGGATTTGTCATTAAATCAATCGCTGTTAATGCCATTGTTTTACTTGCTACCAACATTCCTTTTGTACCAATTTCTGTTCCTCCACTTGCTACTGCTTGCCAGCTATGAGCAGGTGTACCTGGAACCCAAGTAGCTCCTCTTAAACCAACGGTTGGCTTTGTATAACTTACATCACCAACATCAGTTGAGCCACTATTACCTTCTGATATATAACTTAATGGTCTTACCGTACCTGCAGTTTCAACAGGAACAGGTGCACCAATAAAAGTGGGTTGTAATTTTTTAGCAAATGCTTTTTCTTCCTCACTATAAGTAACACCACCTACTTTTTCTAAATTAGATTGCATTACTTCTGCAAGCGTTTTATTAATCAATAAATCGTGTGTTCCACCAATGATATCATATTTCATAGTTGTTCCTGTTCCTAAAGCCGCACCTTCCGCAGCTTTTACTACTCTATCAAAAATTTCTACAACGTCTTTGCGTTTTGGATGACGTACATAATAATACACTTCTGCAAAATCAGGAACCACATTTGGTGCTTTACCTCCACTTGTAATCACATAATGAATTCTTGTTTCTTGTGGAATATGTTCACGCATCATGTTAACCATATTATCCATTGCTTCTACAGCATCTAATGACGAACGACCTTGATCAGGAGCTGCAGCAGCGTGTGCAGAAACACCATAAAATTTAAACTTCGCCGACTTATTTGCTAAAGCACTAGTAGTTGAAACTGCATTTGCATCATCAGGGTGCCAATGAATTACTGCATCTAAATCATTAAATACACCCGCACGAACTAAAAATACTTTTCCGCTTCCACCTTCTTCAGCTGGACAGCCATAAACTTTAATAGTTCCTTTTAATTTACCAGCTGCAATTAATTCTTTAATCGCAATACCTGCCGATACACTTGCCGTTCCAAATAAATGGTGACCGCAACCATGGCCTGCATTTTTTCCAGCAATAGGTGACTTTTCACCAACTGCATTTTGAGCTAGACCAGGTAAAGCATCATATTCAGCTAAAATTCCTATAGCTGGTTGGCCTGATCCATAAGTTGCTACAAAGGCAGTGGGAATACCTGCAACACCTGTTTCAACAGTGAAGCCTGCTTCTTTTAAATGTTGTATATGCAATGCCGAACTCTTCACTTCTTTATAGCCTACTTCCGCAAAGTCCCAAATTTGTAAGGCTGTTTTTTTGTCTGCTTCATAGCTTGCATTTAATGCATTAATGGTTGCTTCCTTGCTTGCATTTACTGCAGCGGCAGCAGGATCTAATTTAGCTTTCTTTTGAGCCATGCTTGAAATAGAAGCAAGCATTAAGGTGCAAATAATAAAATGTTTCATGGACGATATTTATGAAAATGAATAAAAAAATTTATAAAAATAAATCAGTATAAAGTGTTCCACCTGGTACAACAGAATAACCTGATAAATCCGTAATGCCCTCAGCAGCTAAAACGGCTTCATCAATAAATGTATTCCCTGTACAAGTTAATTTTTCTTTTGATAAAATGTAAAAGGCTGCATCAGCAAGTATCGCAGGTGTTCTACTCATATTAGCTAACATTTCACCACCTAGTAAATTACGTACTGCTGCGGTATCAATAGTAGTGCGAGGCCATAGTGCATTGGATGCAATGCCATCTTCTTTTAATTCATGTGCCCAACCAATTGCCATCATGCTCATGTCATATTTTGAAAGCGTGTAGGCGATATGTGGTCCTATCCATTTTGGATCTAAATTAATGGGTGGAGACAAAGTAAGAATATGCGCATGCGTTGATTTTTTTAAATAAGGCAAAGCGTGTTGCACTACTAAAAAAGTACCTCTAACATTAATGCTATGAATCAAATCAAATCGCTTACTTGGTGTATTCTCTGTATCGGTTAACTGAATGGCCGATGCATTATTTATTACAATATCTATCCCTCCAAATTTATCAACTGTCTGTTTGATAGCATTGGCAATTTGTGCTTCGTCTCTAATATCCACCTGCACTGCTAAAGCTTTCACGCCTAATGCTTCTACTTCCGCTGCAGCTGAAAATATAGTACCCCCCAAACGCGGATCTTCCTCAACTGATTTTGCTGCGATAACAATATTAGCACCCGCACCAGCTAATTTTAAAGCAATGGCCTTTCCTATGCCTCTGCTTCCACCGGTTATAAACACTGTTTTTCCTTGCAAAGACATAGTCGTAAATTTTATTTTTAATAATTATTTTATGAAATCAGGTCCTAAAAATTCAATAAGTAAATTGGCCGTATCGTTACAAGCGGTTGCTAAAATTTCATTTTTCACAATCGCCTTAAATTGATTGCTAAAACTAATTTCATATTCCGCTTTATCAATTCTTGTTTGAATACTTTCAGGTGTTTCTGTTTGTCTATTTAATAAACGTTCTTTCAACGCATCTACTGAAGGTGGCATGATAAAAATAGACATACATTTTTCGCCTAGTTCTTGTTGAACACGAATCGCCCCCTTTACATCAATATCTAAAATGGGCACTTTTCCTAAGTCCCAAATTCTTTTTAATTCGGATTTTAAGGTACCATAATATACACCTTCATATACTTGCTCGTACTCAATAAATTCATTTTGATAAATTAATCCTTCAAATTTAGCAAGGCTTAAAAAATGATATTCAACGCCATCTTGCTCTGCGCCTCTTGGAGCTCTAGTAGTAGCAGAAATAGAGAAAGCGAGCCTAGGAAATCTTTCCAATAAATATTTTGTAATCGTGGTCTTACCCGCACCCGATGGAGCGGCTAAAATGATTACTTTATGTAAACTTTCAGACATGCTCAAATTTACATAATTACATCCTTATTTAATGACTCCATAAATATTTATATCCATCCTAATAACTAAGTTTAAATATGGTGTATATTTATACATATAATATTTAAGAATTAAAATATCAATATGCAAAAACAATTATGGGTAGCCTTGTTTACAATTACGAGTTTAATGGCCCAAGCACAAAAACCTGCCGATGATGCGGTAAAATCGAAGCAGGAGGATAAGAATCCAGCATTCAAAAGGGAACTTTCCTTAGACGCTAAAACGGAAGCTAAAGGAGAAGTGACTATTAAAGGTCAAAAAGTACCTTATAAAGTAGTATCTGGTACCATACCTGTTTGGGATGAGGATGGAAAAGCTATTGCTGGTTTATTTTATGTTTATTATGAAAGAACCGATGTAACTAATAAGGACGAGCGTCCACTAGTGATTTCATTTAATGGTGGTCCAGGTACGGCAAGTGTTTGGATGCATATAGGTTATACAAGTCCAAAGAAATTAAGAATCGATGATGAGGGATATCCGATTCAACCATATGGAGTAGAGGACAATCCTAATTCAATTATTGACGAAGCTGATATCGTATATGTAGATCCTGTTAACACGGGCTTCTCACGTATTTTAGATAAATCAGTTCCAACGTCTAAATTTTTTGGCGTGAATGCTGATGTAAAATATTTAGCTGATTGGATAAATACATTTGTGGGTAGAAATAAAAGATGGGCTTCTCCTAAATTCTTAATTGGTGAAAGCTACGGAACAACTCGTGTTTCTGGTTTATCATTAGAATTGCAAAACCGTCATTGGATGTATTTAAACGGAGTGATTTTAGTATCTCCAACTGATTTAGGAATCAAGCGTGAAGGACCAGCCAGTGCGGCATTACGTGTTCCTTATATGGCCGCTACAGCTTGGTATCACAAAAAATTACCTGCTGACTTACAAAGCAAGGATCTAACTGCATTTTTACCTGAGGTAGAGTCATTCACTGTAAATGAATTATTACCTGCGATTGCACAAGGTGGCGTATTAAATGTTGACAAGAGAAAAGCGATTACCAAAAAGTTAGCAAAATATATTGGACTAAGTGAAACTGTAGTTAGTCAACAAAATTTAGAAATACCGTTTGCATACTTTTGGAAAGAGTTATTGAGAGACCAAGGTAAAACAGTGGGAAGATTAGATTCAAGATATATTGGAATTGATAAAAAAGATGCAGGTGAAGATCCTGACTATAATGCTGAGTTAACCAGTTGGGAGCATTCTTTTACCCCAGCCATTAATATTTATTTAAGAGATGTGTTAGGTTATAAAACAGACTTAAACTACTATATTTTTGGTCCAACTTATCCATGGGATAACACCAATAACCATACTGGCGATGACTTACGTCAAGCCATGATGCAAAACCCATATTTAAATGTATTGGTTCAATCAGGTTACTACGATGGGGCATGTGATTACTTTAATGCTAAATACAATATGTGGCAAATGGACCCTGCAGGAAAAATTCAAAACAGAATGTTTTGGGAAGGTTACCGCAGTGGGCATATGATGTATTTAAGAAAAGAAGATTTGGCAACTAGCAATGAACACTTAAGAACATTTATTAAGAAGTCTATTCCAAAATTTGGTACTCCAGCAAAGTTTTAAGTCGCTATAAGAATTTAGCTCCTTAAAACTTTCGATAAAGATTTAATAGGCCGCAATTTTGCGGCCTATTTGTTTAATCATTATTTTTTAAATAGCGAAGCCCTAAACTGAAAAGTTAGGGCTTCGCTATTTAATGCTTGGTACTCCGGCAAAGTTTTAAAATTCGATAAAGATTTTAATAAAGAAGGGACTCAAATTTGAGTCCCTTCTTTATTAAAAGTTAGTATTACAATACTATATTCTTTTTAAATTTTTTATACTTTTTGACTAAATCAGCGATATATTCTTTTTTCTGTTTAATCATTATCCCTCGAGATTCTTTAGTATACGTATTTCCTAAATAATCATAAAAATGTTTTGAAGTAAAAATGGCCATTTCAATCATAATGGGGAAAGCGTCCATTCCCTTTTCCTCAATTAAATAGTAGATACTTTTTTTATTTGTAACACCTACTTTTTTTGAAATAAAACCCAGCTCTTCTAATTTCTTTAAACGATTAGAAAGCATTTTGCTAGGCATATGCTCAGGCGACTCCTTAAATTCACTAAAAAGACTCTTGTGTCCCCAAATCATATCTCTCAGGATCAATAAGGTCCACTTATCTCCCAAAATATCCAATCCTGTTGCCACAGGACAGAGTGATCTAAATTCAACTGTATTACTCATAGTTCACATTTCATTGACGCTTCTACAAAATTATATTTAAATAACTAATTCAACTAATAATTGTAAGTTTTTAAACCAATGCATATACAATATTAAGAATATATTAAGTTTAAAATATATTTTATTAGTATCTTTTTGATACTTATATTTATCTTAAAATTAAAAATCTATGAAAAAACTACTTTTAATGTTAGTTGTTTTTGTTTTGGGTTACACTCAAATTCAAGCACAATCAAAACCAGTTTATTATTTAGTTTCTTATTACAAAACAGATAAGGACAAAACGGATGAGTATCTAAGTTTGATAAAAAACTACGCATCAAAAATTTGGAAAGAAAAAGTAAAGGCTGGTGATGTAACTGCCTATGCATTGTATAGTGTTGTTACAACTTCAGATGATGAAGGCTATAATTTAATTTCACTTCAAGCAGCTAACTCCATAAATGATTTTACGAAATCAAATACAATGGAATTATTTAAAAAAGGAATGCCTGGTATAGATGAAAAAACACTTACTGCAATTACAAAGAATTTTACATCCATAAGAACGCCTGTTAAAACTGAAATTTATAAAGCACTTGATGGTATTACTAATGGTTTCCAACCTTATTATGAAATGAATTTCATGAAAGCTACCCCTGGGAAAGAAAATGAATATGTAAGACAAGAAAAAGAAATTTATAAACCTATTCATCAAGAATTTATAAAAAATGGCAATAAAACTGGTTGGGGTTTTTCTCAATTGATTGTTCCTGTAGCAGATGGTTCAAAATATAATTATGTAACATCTAATGCTTTTTCAGATTGGGATAAATCTTACAGTATTACATTAGACGATTATTTTAAAACCTATGAAAAATTATTTCCAAAAACAACCATACCTGAATCTGTAAGAAATATGGTTAAAACTGAAGTATGGAAGTTAGAGGTAACTGCAAATTAAAAACTAAATAAAAAAACAAATGAAAAAAATTATATTAATAATAGCAGTATTATTTACTGTTCAATTAGCAAACGCTCAAAGAGTATATTCATTACATGCAGTAAAGATTGAAGGAAATACAGATGCTTTTGAAAAAGTAGAAACTGAATTACATGCAAAAGTAGCACAGGATGCTGTTAACAATGGCGACGTACTTTATTGGGGTTTATTTAAAGTAAATAAATTTAACAATAGTGTTGACCCTGGAGAATACAATTATGTTTGGGTTCAATGGGCAAATAGTATTGACGATTTGTTGAGTGCTAAATCAGCATGGTGGAATAACAGTTCAAAATTACTTACACCTGAAGAAATAGATCAAAGAAAAACACTTTCATCAACATATAAAAGTGTAAAAGATGAAAGAAATATTTTTGTTGTTGAAGATCAAGCAAGTGACAATAATGGTCCAGCAACTTATTTTCAATTTAACTTTGGAAGACCTGCAAATGTTTCAGGCTTTATTCAAGAAAATAAAGCATTATGGAAGCCATTTTTTGTAAAAAATATGAGCAAAATGAATATGAGGGGTTGGGGTGTTGCGAGAAGATTGACATTTCCTTCAAGAGAAACTAGTCATAGTACTGTTATGTCGTGGGATTCGTTCTCAAGTTTAGAAGACCTAATGAAATATAGAATAGGTCTAAATATTCCAGGTTATAATGAAGTCATTCAAAAATCAAAAATGGCTACTTATATGCCTGATGGGTTTTCTTATGCTCCGGTATTTAAAGTGCTTAAGGGAACAAAACTAAAAAATTAAATTAATCAATATTATTTAAACTCTAAAATCGGGGGGTATCTATTACCCCCCTTTATCTAATTTTTAAAAATTCATAGTGAATAAATTATTAAATCGATCTAATTCAAATTTTGCTGTCATTGATGGAATCAGAGCTATAGCTGTATTATGGGTAATCATTTTTCATGCTTGGTTGTTTCAATATTTAACTTTTAAAAGTTCAATTGATAAAATATATGATCATCCATTATTTTATTGGGTATCAAAAGGTGATTTAGGGGTTGATTTGTTTTTTGTTATTAGTGGATTTTTGATAGGGGGTATTATATTTAAAGAAATAAAATCTAGGGATTCATTCAATTTTAAGCGGTTTTACGTAAGACGTTTTTTAAGATTAACACCTGTATATATTTTTGCAATATTTTTAGATCTTGTTTTATTAAATACTATTAACCTAGAAAATATATTAGATTATTGGTCCAATATTTTATATATAAATAATTATATACCTAAGTCTCCTTTGGGATGGACATGGTCTTTAGCTATAGAAGAACAATTTTATATAGTAGTTCCTTTTCTTTTAGTATTTATCTTTCCAAAGTTTAGAAACAAAGCAACATTCTTTATTGTTTTATCCGCAATTTCAATAGCACTTACTTGGTATTATGTATATTTTGTAAAACAATATAGACTACCTTTTAACCTTACAGTACTGTCAAAAGAATGGAAAAATTGGTTTAGAACTTACTATATGGTAACTCATTTAAGATATATTGGATTATTATTTGGAGTGGCCACAGCTTATTTGAGTGTGTATAAAGCAAATGAATTAAAAAACATTTTTGAAAAGAAGGTAGGATTATTTACATTTTTTTCATTTGTAGCGGTGATTGGTTTTTTGGGAATTTCATTTACGCCAGTAGGAGAATGGATACCAATGAAGACATCAATATTTAATAACTTAAATATTCATATTGGAAGATGGTATGAGATTTTAACTAGACCCGTATTTTCATTATTTGTTGCTTTTATTATCCTAGCTTCTATTTATGGTAATAATGTCATAATTAATCCTGTTAATAAATTTTTATCATCAAAATTTTTATATCCCATTGCACAAGTATCTTATTCAGCTTATTTATTCCATGAAACCTTTATATTTTGGATAAGACCTAGATTATTTACTTATTTATCACCCAATTATACGAATACGCAAATATTTATTATTACAGTAAGTATTTCTCTAATTGGAACACTTGTAGCTGCTGTAATAATGTATTATTTAATCGAACAACCTTTTCAAAAAATTAGAGATAAAATAAAGTTCTCTTAATTACTTTAAATATCGAAGCCCTTAACTGAAAAGTTGAGGCTTTTTTAATGTATAACCTTATCAGCACAGCAGCTGCTTGCAAAGGCTTCGGGTTTAGCTTTAAACGCAAATCCCATACCCATAATATATCCCATTGCATCCTTTAGGGCATCGTTACTTTTGAATTGTGCATTGGTATTGATATCGGCATGCACTTCCATTTCAACATCATATTCAATAAACAGGTCACAAAGCTCATAGGCTATTTCTATACTCTTTGCTACTTCTTGTAACATTCTTTCCTTTATATGAAATTGTTGAGCGGTTTTATCGTTATGAATAAACATAAAACCACCATTTTTTTCTCGTAGAAAAACTATAACGGTTGCGAATTCAGTTAAATTTTGTTTTACTTGACTATCCGTACCGATATAAACTTTTAGTTTATTGTTATTCGCAATTTCTGTTTCAATGGTACTGCGTACTTGGTCCTTGATCGGCAAATTAATGGGCTCGCCGTTAAATTTTCTCCAATGCATGGGTAGGATTTTATATACAAAAATTATTCATTTTCCGTGATATTAAAATCGAATCCAACGTTAATTCCTCAACAATTTTTAAACAGTCTTCTATTTGACTGATATTCAAATGTTTGAAAAATCAATATTTAATATATGTTTTGAAAACAGGAGCTTTGATAATTAACCCACTCTCTTTATATCCGCTCCTAACGCTTGTAAACGCGTATCAATGTTTTGATAGCCGCGATCAATTTGTTCAATGTTTTGAATCGTACTTTTTCCTTCAGCGCTTAATGCTGCAATAAGTAATGCTTGACCAGCACGAATATCAGGACTGCTCATGGTAATACCACGAAGTGGATGTTTGCGTCCTAAACCAATAACAGTAGCGCGATGTGGATCACACAAAATAATTTGTGCACCCATATCAATTA
>JBDKFR010000097.1:0-26290 GCA_039798645.1 Bacteroidota bacterium | reverse complement strand
GTTTGATAAGCTTGGAAATTACTTACACTACTCACTTCTAACCATCTTTCCTGTGCAGCGCTATAAACTTCAAAATCATAAGTGATAGCCGACGCAAAACCCATATCACCGCCACATAATCTTAATATTCTGTATTGCAATCCTAAACTCACTAATAATTTTTCAACGTGTGCTACCATTTCGTCTAATACGATATCACTTTTTTCTGGATGTACAATTTGAATAATTTCTACTTTCTCAAATTGATGTACTCTATTCAATCCGCGCACTTCTTTACCAAAACTTCCAGCTTCTCTTCTAAAACATGGTGAATAAGCCGTCATTTGAATAGGCAAATCTGCTTCCTTTAAAACCGTGTCGCGATATACATTGGTAACAGGTACTTCGGCAGTTGGAATTAAATAAAAATCATCTTCAGTGGCATGATACATTTGACCTTCCTTGTCAGGCAATTGACCAGTCGCAAATGCGGAAGCTGCATTCACCATAAAAGGAGGTAAATATTCAGTATATCCTGCAGCTGTGTTAAAGTCTAAAAAATATTGTGTTAATGCACGCTGAAACTTAGCGCCTTTACCAATATATAATGGGAAACCACTTCCCGTAATTTTAGCCCCCGTTTCGAAGTCTACTAAATTATATTTTTTAATTAAGTCCCAATGAGCAACGGCATTAGCTGGCAAAACTGGCGTAACACCCCCTTGTCTTACCACTTCATTTTCTTCAGGTGTTTTTCCAATGGGTACTAAGTCATGTGGCAAATTTGGAAATTGCACGATCATTTGTTGCAACTGCGCTTCCACTTCAACCATTTTTTCTTTCAATGGCTCCAATTGTTTTTTCCATTCGGCCACATCATTTTTTAACGCTTCCGCTTTATCCTTCTCGCCTTTAGCCATTTGTGCACCAATCTCCTTAGAGGCTGCATTGACTTTAGATTGCAAATCATCAAAGGATGCTTGTAACTGCTTTCTTTGATCATCTACTCCAATCACTTCATCTACTAAACCTAAATTAGTGAAGTGCTTGATTGCCAATTTCTTTTTAGCCAACTCCGTGTTTTGACGTAAGAAGTTTACCTGTAACATAGCGCGAATTTTGGCAAAGATAATCAAACCATGCTACTAAGAGCACCGATATCCCCTACCTTTGCAAAAAATAGACATATATTATATGGCCAATATACAAGACGATTTGCAAACTAGATGGTGGGATTTAGAAAAAAAGCTGATGGATCAGTTTGGGAAGAAGCCCGATACGGAAGCAGTTTTGTTTTTAATTGGCTTACAGGAGTCAGGGTTTATTAGAGAAAAAATTTCCAAAGAACAAAAGCAGGACTTAATGCATATTGCTATTTGTTCAATCCTAATGCCAAGTGGATATTATTTATTAGAAGGTAAGGACGAAGAAGGCTGGCCACACTATAAGCAATTAAAGCAGCTCCCGGTTATGAATCTGATAGAACAAGAAGTTTTCTTAAAAGAGCATATTTTACTTTATTTTGACAATATTCGCTATTAGTAGGTTGTTTTTTTAGTGTTTTTATGGATATTTGCAGCAATAAAAAACAATTATATGCAATTCCCTACTGACTGCCGTTACACAAAAGACCACGAATGGATTAAATTAAATGGTACTACTGCTACCATTGGAATTACTGACTTTGCACAAAGTGAGTTAGGTGATATTGTTTATTTGGATATTAATACTGTTGGAAAGAATTTAGCTGCTGAAGCTGTATTCGGAACCGTTGAAGCCGTTAAAACAGTTAGTGATTTATTTTTACCAATGGCAGGTACCATCACTGAAGTGAATCCTGCGCTTGCATCCAATCCTGAATTAGTGAATAGTGACCCATATGGCGAAGGCTGGATGGTAAAAGTGACTGTTAATAATGCAGCTGATTTTGAGCAATTAATGACAAGTGAAGCATATGCTAATTTAGTTCATTAATCATGTTACTAAAAACATGGATTTGGGTACTTTTTGAATTAGCAATTGTTTTTATTTTATTAAGTCTCCCAGCAAGCAATTTTCATACTGAATCTAATTGGTTTGGAAATTTTCCAATTGATAAGCTAGTCCACGTTTGTTTATTTAGCTCATTATCATTTTCGATATTGGTGCATTTTGAAACATCAAAATATGCAATTTTAAAAACAGTCAGGGCAAACGCTTATGTTTTAATTTTTTGCATTTTGTACGGAATTGGGATGGAATATTATCAAAAATATTTTGTGCCTAGCAGGGGGTTTGATGTGAATGATATGCTAGCAGATGCAGTTGGTGCGATCATTGCGCTTCCTGTTTTGTACCGCTTAAGAAAAAGAAAATTAAGCAATAATCGAGCATAAAATGGGAATCGAAAAAGATATACAACAAGCTAATTTTAGAAATGAATACCAGAAAATGGGAATCAACCTTTTGTTTACTGCCAACTGGATGAACGAAAGAATTAGTCGTGTATTAGCAACGGAAGATATTACCCAACAACAATATAATATTTTAAGAATTTTAAGGGGAAGTGAAGTGCCCTTGAGCACTTTGCAAATTAGAGAAAGGATGTTGGATAAAATGAGTGATACCAGCCGGATTGTAGACAGACTCATTGTTAAAGAATTAGTGCAAAAAGCAGCCTGTAAAGCGGATAAACGATTGGTTGATATTACCCTAACAGAAAAGGGATTGTTATTGGTTCAAAAATTAGATCAATTCAATGATCAAATTGATGCAATATTAAAAGGTGTGACAGAAAATGAAGCAGCAACTTTAAACCAAATATTGGATAAATTAAGAAGCCTTCCTGATCATCCATAATAAGTTAATTAAAAAAATTTATGCGCTATTTATTTTGCATACTATTACTTGTTGGAAGTAATTTAGTATTCGCACAGCCAAGTTTAGATAATAAAAACGTTTTTGAATTTAGAGGTGTTTGGATTGCAACTGTTGTTAATATTGACTGGCCAAGTAAACAAGGCTTAAGTAACGATTTGCAAAAACAAGAATTCATCGCGTTATTGGATATGCATAAAAAAAATGGAATGAATGCCATCATCATGCAAGTACGTCCGTCGGGTGATGCGTTATATCCTTCTACATTAGAGCCTTGGAGCGAATTTTTAATGGGAAAACAGGGATTGCCACCGAGTCCATTTTATGATCCTTTAAGTTTTATGATTGCGGAAACGCATAAAAGAGGAATGGAATTTCATGCATGGATAAATCCTTATCGCGCCGTATTCAATACCAGCAAATCAAGCGTTGCTTCTAATCATTTAACAAAAACACATCCTGAATGGTTTATTGATTATGATAATAAAAGAATTTTCAATCCAGGCTTACCTGAGGTTTGGAAACATACTAATCGTATTGTAAGTGACATTGTATCACGTTATGATGTTGATGCAATACACTTAGACGATTATTTTTATCCTTACAAAGTACCAGGTAAAAATTTTAATGACGACGATACTTATAAAAAATATAGTAGAGGTTTAAATAAAGAAGACTGGCGTCGAAGCAATTGCGATACCATTATTAAACAATTATCTGCAACGATTCATAGTATTAAACCAGGGGTTCAATTTGGCATCAGTCCTTTTGGTGTATGGCGTAATAAGTCAAAAGACCCAGAAGGCAGTGCAACGAGAGCGGGGGTTACCAACTATGATGACCTTTATGCAGACATTATGTTGTGGCAACGTAAAGGATGGGTGGACTATATTGCACCACAATTATACTGGGAACACGGACATGCTTTAGCCGACTATGATGTATTAATTAACTGGTGGGATCAACATAGTAATAATAGAAATTTATATATCGGTCATGGTATTTATCGTGCAGGAACCACTACTAATTGGAAAAATAGCAATGAAATACCTTATCAAATTAAAAGATTAAGAAGTTTAAAAAATACAAGAGGTAGCGCCTATTTTAGCAGCAACTCATTCAAATCAAATCCAAATCATTGGAATGATACACTTCAAAATAATTATTATAAAAAGCCAGCCTTACTACCAACTATGCCTTGGCTTGTGCAATATGAAGTTGCAGCTCCTAATGTGATAAAAAAGTCAGATAATAATTTTCAAATTGAAATAGGAAAAATAAAACAAGTTAAGCAACTAGCTATACTTAGTTTAAACAACAAAGAATACTCAGTTGAAAGTATTGTTCCAGCTGATACTAAATTTATTAATTTAAATACGCTTGGAATAGATAGGCAAAAAAGCACAAAATATTGGATCGTAGCTATCGGCCATCAAAACCAGTTAAGCAAACTTGTTGAATTATAATAAGCACTTTTTTAATGCCTTAACGATCAAAAGCTCGTTTTAAAGGAATGTTCTCATTTGCCTTAATAATTAGTGGCACATGCTCTACCACCGTCATATCATTATCTAATCCAAAGGCCTTCTGATCGCTTTGCGCTAAATGTTTAATATTGAAATAAGTATCCATAATAAAATCTTCTCTAATACTTAATTCATTTTCAATACTAAAGAAGCTTTCAATAATTACATAGGTAATGTCGGCATGAAAATCCTTGCTTTTTAAGGATTCATATTTACTATAAATGCCAAGCTCATGCGACTCATTTAATTCTTGCATTACTTTCTTAAATAATACATTGACTCTTGGTTGAATTCTAAATCCTAAATTAAAATCAATACGCATTACTTTATCGTCAACTAGTTCACGTATGCTATACTCCATACCATAAGGCGAATCGGTACGATCAATATGAATGAACCAATATATATCGGCACGCTTGGGTTTACGATTTAATATAGAATCAATAATTCGATGTTCAATTTCTCTGTGATTATTTGCTTTTGTTAAATACACCAAGTGAGTTGCATACTTAGGCATATCCTTATCACCGCTTAATTCAACTAATGGTTCTAAATAGTCTTTCAACTTTACAAAATCCAAATAACGATTGGCAATTTTACGTGCTCTATGCCAAATCATCATTACAAAAATCATACTCAATGAGAAAATAAAAGTAACCGCTGCTTCATGAATTTTTATAATATTGGCTGCGAAAAAGGAGAATTCAACAATTACAAAAATAGTAATGATGAATGCTACAATACCTTGCCCCCATCGTTTTACATTCAACAAATAAAAGTTCATTAACATGGTTGTCATAATCATGGTAATGATAATTGAGAAACCATAAGCTGCTTGCATATTTTCACTTTTTCTAAAATATAAAAGCATGGTTACACAGCCTACCCATAAAATAAAATTTAAGCTAGGAATATAAATTTGTCCTTTTTGGTCAGTAGGAAATTTCACCGTAACACGAGGCCAAAAATTCAAACTAATCGCTTCATTGATTAAAGTAAATGAACCACTTATTAAAGCTTGTGAAGCTATAATGGTTGCAATGGTAGCAATACCAATTCCTGGAATTAAAAACCAATGTGGCATAAGTTCAAAGAACGGGTTTACGCCACTAGTTGCTTCGTTCATATGATTTAATAACCAAGCACCCTGACCCATATAACTCGTTACGAGCGCTATTTTTACAAACATCCAACTCACTTGAATATTTTGGCGGCCACAATGTCCCAAATCGCTATACAAGGCCTCCGCACCAGTAGTACAAAGGAAAACAGCGCCTAATAACCAAAACCCTTTTGGATAATGGGTTAATAGCTCATAAGCATAATAAGGATTGATAGATTTTAAAATGCCAATATTTTGAACAACTTGATTTAATCCTAAAATTAAAATCATTGAAAACCATAAAAGCATAATGGGCCCGAAAGCAAAACCAATTATTTTAGTACCAAAACGTTGAAAGAAAAATAACAATGAGATAATGGCTAACACAATGCCAACGGTTAAATTATTTCCTGGTACAAATATTTTTTCTAACCCTTTTACATCTTTCAATCCTTCAATTGCAGATGCAACAGAAATTGGAGGCGTAATCATTCCATCCGCTAATAACATAGCTGCACCTATGATTGCAGGAATATAAATCCATTTTACATAACGACGCACTAATGCAAATAGAGAAAAAATGCCACCCTCACCTCTATTGTCGGCTCTTAATGTTAAGAAAACATATTTGAATGTGGTTTGTAAGGTCAAGGTCCAAAATACACAAGAAATAGCACCATAAATAAGTTCAGTATTTACCGGATTATTTCCTTTAATAGCGCTATTGATAATCGCGCCAAATACATACAATGGCGAGGTTCCGATATCTCCGTATATAATTCCTAAAGTAACGATTAAACCAGCAGCCGAGAGTTTGTGGGCATGCCCACTTGAAGTATGTGCCATGAAAGTTTTAGATTGGAGAACAAAGTTTATAAAAAATATATAAACAAAGTGTTTTCCGAGGCAAGTATTTTATTTTTATTTTATTCCTAATATATATGCCTCACTTTTAAAAAAACTACCATTACTAAGGCTTGTAAGTACCAAACATCTCCTCTACAGCCTTAAATCGGTAATCAAAAATTCCTTGTAGTTGATTTTTAACCAAAATCCATTGCGCTATGTCTCCCAAAATGCCCAAAGGGATTTTATAATGTACAATATCTTCCATACAAACACCGCCCGGAATGGCCTTGAAATGATGTTGGTGGTGCCAAAGGCTATAGGGTCCGAAACGTTGTTCGTCAACAAAGTACTTTCCTTCTTGGACATGGGTTATTTCAGTCATCCAATACATGGGAATCCCCAATAATGGGCTCACTGTATATTCGATAATTTGACCAGGATACATTTTTTCGCCATGGTGTTTGCTAATAATATTAAAACCCATATGGCCAGGTGTAATTTTGGCAAGATTGGCAGGGCTACTAAAAAAGTCCCAAGCTTGGTCTAAGCTTATGGGTAAATTTTGAATGGTATGAAGACTATATACTTTTGACATACTTATACAACAAGCAAGTGATGATTTTGTTGTGTTTAATCGCAAGAAAGCCATTAATTTTATAAAATGATAAGCAAACAAGAGCAAGCCAAGGCATTTGAAGCAGTTTACGAAGGGCTTAATGAACAACAAAAATTGGCAGTAGATAACATTGAAGGGCCAGTTATGGTTATTGCAGGACCAGGTACTGGAAAGACGCAGATTTTAGGGGCAAGAATTGGTAAAATACTTTTAGAAACAGATACGGCACCTGAAAATATTTTATGTTTGACCTATACTGATGCTGGCGCGATTGCCATGCGTAAACGTTTAATTAATTTCATTGGTAGTAGCGCCTATAAGGTTAACATTTCGACATTCCACTCCTTTTGTAACGATATCATACAGGACAATTTATCCTTATTTGATAAAACCTCTTTAGATCCTATTTCTGAATTAGAAAAAATTGAACTCCTAAAAAAATTAATTGATGGATTTGATAAAAACAATCCTTTAAAAAGATACCGTGGTGACATTTATTATGAAATGAGCAATTTATCAAAGTTGTTTAGTGCTATGAAAAAAGAAGGATGGACGCCCGATTATCTTATAGATAAAGTAAATGATTACATCAAAGAAATTCCTTTTAGGGATGAGTTTATTTATAAAAGAAAATACAAACAATTTGAAGCAGGGGATTTAAAACAAGGTCAGGTAGATGCTGAATTGGAAAAGATGGAAAAGTTAAAAGCTGCCATTGCATGTTTTAATGTGTACCAACAATTAATGAAGGACAAGAATAGGTACGATTTTGATGACATGATTAATTGGGTCATCAATGCATTCAAAGAAAATAAAAACTTACTAGCACAATACCAAGAAAGATTTTTATACATTTTAGTGGATGAGTTTCAAGATACAAGTGGGACCCAAAATGAACTAGTTCAATTATTAGTAAATTTCTGGGAGCAGCCTAATTTGTTTGTTGTAGGAGACGATGACCAAAGCATATTTAGATTTCAAGGGGCGAACGTTGAAAACATGTTACATTTCCAAAATCAATATGCGCAGGATATTTTAACCATTGTACTTGAAAATAATTACAGATCCACCCAGCCCATACTAGACGCTTCCAGTATTGTCATAAATAATAACCAAGAGCGTTTAGTAAATAAAATTAAAGGCTTAGAGAAAAAATTAATTGCATCGAATCCTGAAAATTTAATCAGTCCTGTTGAACCCAACGTAATCGCCTATCATGTGCCTTCCGATGAAATGATTGATATTACGGAACAAATAGTTGCACTAATACAAAAGGGAGTAGCTCCAAATCAAATAGCGGTATTGTATAAAGAGCATCAGTATGGAGCTGAGATTGCACATTTTTTGATGCAGAAAAAAATACCTGTATTTACTAGACGTACAGCCAATTTGTTAGACCAAACTTTGATCAAACAAATTATTACAATACTTGATTATTTAAATTGCGAATTAGATCAACCTTACGAAGGAGCAAATTTACTTTTTGAAATCTTACACTTTAAATGGTGGAAAATATCACCCATCACCATTGCAAAAGTGACCGTTGAGGCCAATCAGTTAAAATATGGCAACTCAGAAAATGCATTTAGAAAAGTATTGGTTGATAAAACGCAGCAAGTACAAGGAAGTTTATTTCAAGAAGGGGGTGTGCCTGAATTAGCAAAAGCAGTTCAAGTACTTGAATCCTTAATTAGTGAAGTTCCAAATGTTACCCTGTTAAATTTAGTGGAACAAATATTACAAAAAACAGGTATTATACAATCAGTATTGCAATCATCCAATAAAGGATTTGAGTTAGACGTAATAACCAAATTCTTTGACTTTATAAAAGAGGAAACACATAAAAGACCAAGTTTGCAATTAAAAGACTTAGTTGAAATGATGGCGCTTATGCAAAAAGAAGGTATTAGACTTTCTTTACCAATCACTACAGGAGGTGAGACTGGGGTGAATTTATTAACAACACACGGAAGCAAGGGCTTAGAATTTGAATATGTGTTTGTAGCCGGAACAAATGCACATTATTGGGAAAAGAAAAGGTCAAGTAACAATACAGGTTACACACTTCCTGATACCGTGTTAAGTAGTTTAGAAAGTGGTGATGATAAAGAAGAATTAAGAAGATTGTTTTATGTAGCTATTACAAGGGCAAAAAAACAATTACAAATATCATATGCATTAAATAAAAACGATGGCAAGGTTGCAGAGGCAAGTCAATTTATTATTGAACTCATGAATGACAGCAACCAGCATATTATTGATAAAACAATTAGCGATGAACTTAAAATGCAATATAAATTATTGCACTTGCAATCAACACAAGTACCGGAAATCGATCAATTGGAGGCAGACTTTATTAATCCAAGACTAGAAGCCTTTACGCTTAATGTTACTGCACTCAACAATTATTTACAATGCCCTTTACATTTTTACTACAATAGCCTTATTAAAGTACCAGCAGGAAAATCAGAGGCTACTACTTTTGGATCAGCAGTCCACGATGCCTTAAATAAGTTATTCAAAAAAATGCAAGAACGGGATAATGTATTCCCAAGTAAACAAGAGCTGGTTCAAGACTTTATTTATTATATGAATAGACATAGGGAGGCATTTACCCAGGTTGAATTTAAGAATAAAAAGGAACATGGCGAGACTGTTTTAAACAACTACTATGACGTTTATGTTGACCAATGGAATAAAACGGTTACTACTGAATATCGTATTAATAATGTTGTCGTAAATGGTATTCCATTAAAAGGGGCTATTGATAAAATTGAGTTTAACGGAAAGCAAGTTGTGGTGATAGACTATAAAACAGGAAGTGTTGAAAATGCAAAAGATAAATTGATTGCCCCAAATGAAAAGAATCCAATTGGTGGAAATTATTGGAGGCAAGCCGTATTTTACAAAATATTACTAAATCATCACCCCAAAAACTGGGAGGTAACGAGTGCTGAATTTGACTTTGTTGAACCCAATAAGAAAAAGCAGTTTGAGAAAGTAGCCATAAGTATAAGCGATGCTGATATCACCACGGTTACACAGCAAATACAGACTGTTTGGGAAAAAATACAACAAAAGGACTTTTATACCGGATGTGGGAAAGCTGAATGTCATTGGTGTAATTTTGTGAAAAATAATGAGTTAACTGTAGCATTACATGAAATCCCAAGTGGGGATATGGAAGAATCTGATTAAGTTTGCATTCATAATGAAACGTACTGTAGGAACTCTTTTTTTGTGCAAGACATTAATTGCTATTTATGTGATACAAAACTTAATAGCTTGCGCCAATATTGTACCACCAACAGGTGGACCAAGAGACAGTATTCCGCCCTACCGTATTTTTGCAAAACCTAAAGATTCTTCAACGCAGGTTCAACCAAAGGAAATTATCATTGCTTTTAATGAATACATAAATGTTAGTAGTATTCAAGAAAATCTTATTGTTTCTCCTACCCTAAAAAATATACCCTTAATTGAATCAAAATTAAATTCAATTCGAATACGCATAAATGATTCTTTAACAAAAAATACAACCTATCGTGTTCAATTTGGGAATGCCATAAAGGATGTAAATGAAGGAAATACAGCACTCGATTTTTCATATGTATTTAGCACGGGTGATCAAATTGACACAGGCAGCATTCAAGGCACTGTTCATATTGCCGAAACAGGTAATATTGACAGTACATTAATAGTCGTTCTTCATCCTTCTGAAAATGATACTGCTATATTTAAAAACCGACCTTTTTATTATACGCGAATAAGTGGTAAAGGAAAATTCAGTTTTAATTTTTTACCCTATCATAAATTTAATTTGTTTGTTGTACCCAATGACTATACTAAACGATATGACGATAGTACAAAATGGTTTGCCTACCATGACGCATCCATAGAAGTTAGTAAACAAAAGGATTCTATCCATTTATATGCTTTTCAAGCTTTCCCTAAAAAAGAAAAAAAGAAAGCAATCAATAAAAGTCAACTTAAACGAAACACGGCATCTTTAAAGTACAGCAAAAATTTAGAAGGGATTGAATTAGATGTATTAAATCCATTAAAATTAAGTTTTGAAACACCAGTTCAGTTAAATGATAGTTTTCCAATTATATTGACTGACACTTTTAACAACCCACAAAGTAATTATAGTATTAAAATAGATACTAATAACCCTACAAATGTGCTTGTTGATTATCCTTGGAAATCAGGTACTGCATTTCGATTGTGGGTGCCAAAAAATGCAATACAAGATTCACTCAATAATTATTTGATCAAATCCGATACTTTAAAATTCATAACCAAACCATTGACATATTATGGTTCAACAATCATAAGAATTAATGGATATGATCAGTATAAAAACCCCATATTACTATTGACGCAGGACGATAAGGTTATGTTTAAATATCCCATTACTCAAAACTTATTGCGCATTGCACAATTACCACCAGGCGATTTTCAACTCAAGCTGTTAGTTGATGAAAATAACAATGGCAAATGGGATTCAGGAAGCTATGGCTATGGCAAACCGAACAAACAACCTGAAAAAGTGTTAAGCATACCATATAAGTTAAATATTCAGTCAGATTCGGAGAATGAATTAAACATTAGCTTAATAAAATAATTTAGGAACTCCATCATATGCAATTACCCTCCACTTTATTAGAAAATGCAGTAGCAGAATTTGCTAAGCTTCCTGGTATTGGTAAAAAAACGGCCCTAAGATTGGTTTTGCATTTATTAAAACAAGAAAAAGGGATTACTACTCAGTTTGGAGAAACGCTACAAAAAATGCGTAATGAAATTCAGTTTTGCGAAATCTGCTATAATATAAGTGACCGACAAATTTGTTCTATTTGCTCAAATACGAATAGACAAAAAGATACTATTTGTGTTGTTGAAAATATAAGAGATGTAATTGCGATTGAAAATACGCAGCAATTTAATGGAACCTACCACGTTTTGGGAGGAATCATTTCACCATTAGATGGCATAGGGCCTGAGCAATTAACCATTGAATCACTGGTCAAAAGAGTACGTGAAAATAAAGTGTCAGAACTTGTTTTTGCATTAAATCCAACCATTCAAGGAGATACTACCATTTATTATATTCAAAAAAAGCTATCCAATTATTCCTGCAATATTACCACCATTGCAAGAGGAATTGCTTTTGGTGGGGAACTTGAATATGCTGATGAAATGACGCTTGGTAAGAGCATTTCAAATCGTCAGCCTATTAACCAATATATTAAATAGGCAATTTTCCTATAAATGCTTATTTTTGATGTTTAAACATTGATATAAACGATAAATTTAATTTTATGAATAAAGTACTTTTCTTCAGCGTCTTAATGATCATGAGTTTTAATGCAAGTTTCGCGCAAAAGGTTTTTGAAACAAATGCAGCAAAAGTGCAATTCATATCCATTGATGATCGTGATATTGATGCCACCAATAATGAAGCCACCAGCAGGCTAGAACCCAATGGTAAACTCAGTTTCAGCATGTTAGCTAAAGGATTTCATTTTGAAATGAAAAAAATGGAAGAACATTTTAATGATGATTATATTGAAAGCGCTAAATACCCAAAGGTTTTTTTTAATGGTCAAATCACGAATTTCAAAACCATCAATTTCTCTAAAAATGGCTCCTACCCTGTAACGGTGGTTGGTACTATGCAGGTACATGGTGTAAACAAAAGCATACAAACGAATGGCGTGATAGACATTGTCAATGGCTTACCAAAGGCAAGTGCCAAATTCATAGTCCGATTAAAGGAATTTGGAATGGGGGGTCTCATGATCAATATGGTGGCCGATAAAATTGAAGTAAACATTACTGCTTCCTATAAATAACATCCCTATTTGACGCATATCATATTTGGCTATCAACTAATACTACCCTAAATTTGCACCGCATTGCAGGTGGATTTGTTTATTGTTCAACCTGCCATCCTTTAGGAAAAAAAAGAACTAATAAACGGTACTTCATATCGCTCCTATATAATTTAGTCAAAGCGGATTAGTTCAATTTATCCTTAGGGTGTTGCATAAAATATTATTTATGTCAATACAAGAGACGCTTAAAAAAAGAATTTTGGTAATCGATGGTGCCATGGGTACCATGATTCAACGTCACAAATTATCGGAAGAAGATTACCGTGGAACACGTTTTGCTAATTGGCATTGTGATGTGAAAGGCAATAACGACTTATTGTGCATTACACAGCCAGCAATTATTACCGGCATCCATTTACAATATTTAGAAGCGGGTGCTGATATCATTGAAACCAATACTTTCAGTAGTACTTCCATTGCCATGGCCGATTACGATATGCAGGAGTTTGCTTATGAATTAAATGTGGCTGCTGCTAAATGTGTTCGTGACGCTATTGATCAATACAAGGCAAAGCATCCAAATACTACTGAAAAATATATTGCAGGATCCATTGGACCCTTAAATAAAACATTGAGTTTATCGCCCGATGTAAATAATCCTGGATTTCGAGCTGTTACATTTGACGAAGTAGTTATTGCTTATACAGAGCAAATAAAAGGCTTGGTGGATGGTGGTGCAGATGTGTTATTGGTTGAAACCATTTTTGATACCTTAAATGCAAAGGCAGCCATTTTTGCTATTAAAGAATATTTTAGAAAAATAGGTAAGCCTGAACTTCCTATTATGATTAGCGGTACCATTACCGACGCATCAGGCAGAACCTTAAGTGGACAAACCTTGGAAGCATTTTACACTTCCGTTGCACATGCAAAACCTTTAAGTGTTGGTTTAAACTGTGCATTAGGTGCACAAGAAATGCGTTCACATATTGAGGAGCTTTCTCAAATCGCAACATGTTATACTTCGGCATATCCAAATGCAGGTTTACCAAATGCAATGGGACAATACGACGAAGCACCACACCAAACTGGCGCTTTTATTGAAGAATGGGCAAAGAATCAATTTGTAAATATTGTGGGTGGATGTTGTGGGACAACACCTGACCATATTAAACATATGGCCGACAATGTAAGAAACTTATCACCTAGACCTTTACCAATTGTAGATAGTAACATTTAATATCATTGATGAAATATCATTGAAATTAAAACAGCAATAATTATGAGCGAACAAATACATATTAAGCCTTATTTAAGATTAGCAGGACTTGAACCTTTAGTGATCCGTCCAGAAACTAATTTTGTAAACGTAGGAGAAAGAACCAATGTAACAGGTTCTAAAAAATTCGCACGTTTAATTAAGGAAAATAAATACGAAGAGGCATTATCAGTAGCACGTCAACAAGTTGAAAGTGGTGCACAGATAATTGATGTGAACATGGACGATGCCTTATTAGAAGGTGTTAAAGCCATGACCACTTACTTAAATTTATTACAAAGTGAACCTGATATTGCGCGCATACCTGTAATGATTGATAGTTCCAAATTTGAAATCATTGAAGCGGGTTTAAAATGTGTGCAAGGGAAATGTATTGTGAATTCCATTTCCATGAAAGAGGGAGAAGCGAAGTTTATTGAGCAGGCACATATTTGTAAGGCTTATGGAGCAGCAGTCATTGTAATGGCATTTGATGAAGTAGGACAAGCAGATACAAAGGATAGAAAAATCGAAATTTGCGAACGTGCTTATAAAATATTAGTTGAACAAGTAGGCTTCGATCCGCAGGATATCATTTTTGACCCAAATATTTTTGCAGTTGCAACAGGTATTGAAGAACATAACAATTATGCAGTTGACTTTATTGAAGCAACACGTGTAATAAAACAAAAAATGCCATTAGCCAAAGTAAGCGGTGGTGTATCAAATGTTTCGTTTTCATTTAGGGGTAATGAAGCTGTTCGTGAAGCCATACATGCTGTGTTCTTGTACCATGCGGTTAAAGCAGGCATGGATATGGGTATTGTGAATGCTGGTCAATTAGCTGTTTATGATGAAATTGATGCTGTTTTAAGAAATTTATGTGAGGATGTTATTCTAAATAAAAACAATGATAACAACCAAGCAACAGAAGCCTTAATTCAATATGCTGATAATTTAAAAGCAAGTGGAGAAAATGCTGGTCAGTCTTCCGAAGAAGCTAATAAATTAAAATTGGCTTGGAGAAACGATACAGTAGAAAAACGTTTGGCACATTCTTTAATAAATGGTATTACTGATTTTATTGATGAAGACACCGAAGAAGCAAGACAAAAATATAGTGCTCCTTTAGAAGTTATTGAAGGGCCTTTAATGGCAGGTATGAACCAAGTGGGTGATTTATTTGGTGCGGGAAAAATGTTCCTACCACAGGTTGTTAAAAGTGCACGTGTAATGAAAAAGAGTGTAGCCGTATTAACACCCTACATTGAAGCTGAAAAAGAAAGATTAAAAAATGCATCCACTACTCCTGGCGCAAAAACAAAAGGACCCGCGAAAATATTATTAGCAACTGTGAAAGGTGATGTGCATGATATTGGAAAAAATATTGTGGGTGTTGTATTAGGTTGTAATGGTTATGAGATCATTGATATTGGCGTAATGGTACCTGCTGATAAAATTTTAGCTGAAGCGGTAAGGCATGAAGTTGACATTATTGGTTTAAGCGGATTGATTACCCCTTCCTTAGACGAAATGGTGCACATCGCAAAGGAAATGAAACGCCGTGGCATGAATATTCCACTAATGATTGGCGGGGCTACCACATCACGTATGCATACTGCGGTGAAAATTGCACCCGAATACAATGACGGCGTCATTCATGTTTTGGACGCTTCCCGAAGTGTTACCGTTGCTGGATCGCTATTAAGCAAGGATCAAAAAGCAGCCTTCTTAGGAAATTTAGAAAAGGAGTACGTACAATTAAAAGCGGACTTTGATAATAAAAAAACAGTGAAACAATCTACTCCTTATGCGGAGGCATTGCAAAACAAAATGCAAATTGATTGGAATAAATTTGAAGCAACTACCCCAACTTTCACAGGTAATAAAGCCATAGAAATAGTTGACTTATCGGTGCTAGTAGAATATATTGATTGGAAACCATTCTTTATTGCTTGGGAATTACATGGTAATTTTCCGGCTATCTTAACTGACACTACAGTTGGAGAAGTAGCTAGCAAATTATATGCAGATGCAAACGCATTGTTAGATACCATCGTTAAAGAAAAATGGTTGACAGCAAAAGGTGCAGTTGGTTTTTGGGAAGCAGGAAGTGATGGTGATGATATAACCCTACTTAATGGTTCCGACAAAACGCAATTACATTTTTTAAGACAACAAGCTAAAAAAGCAGCCGGTCAACCCAATTTTTCATTAGCTGATTTTATTTGTCCTATTAGCGAAAACAAAAAAGATTACTTGGGCGCCTTTGCAGTAACGATTCATGGTATTGAAAAGCATATACAAGCTTTTGAAGCAAATCATGATGACTACAATAAAATTATTTTGCAAGCCTTAGCCGATCGTTTAGCCGAAGCATTTGCCGAATATTTACACGCTAAAACAAGAAAAGAATTTTGGGGTTATGTAAAAGACGAGCAATTGGGTAATGAAGAATTGATTAAAGAAAACTATGTGGGCATTCGTCCTGCTCCAGGCTACCCTGCTTGTCCAGATCATACTGAAAAGTACACCCTGTTTAATTTATTAGACGCTGAAAAGCATACAGGCATTACTTTAACCGAAAGTTTGGCCATGTATCCAGCTTCAAGCGTTTGTGGTTGGTATTTTGCGAATCCACAAAGCCAATACTTTGGTTTAGGTAAAATTCAACAAGACCAAGTAGAAGATTATGCAAAACGTAAAAAACAATCCTTAGAATACATCACTAGGTGGTTACAACCTGTGATTGAGTAATTTAATACATATTTAAAAAGGCCTCGAATATCTCGAGGCCTTTTTAAGTTTCACTTCGTTTCGTTAAACAAAAAACATTTACTTATACTTTTTCAAATAACCACCATAAACGTTTACGTGGTTTAACAGTGTAATTTTTTCTTACATATTTGCTAATATGTTCCATTGCTTCATCCACACTATCGGTAAAAAGCATGAATCTTTTATCATCTTCAGAAATTGTTCCTTCTTGAATCATATGCTCTATCCAATGATGGAAGGGTTGATAATATTGACGCCCCATTACCACAATTGGAAAATCATTGATTACTTTAGTTTGAGCCAAGGTAAGCGTTTCAAAGAATTCATCCAAAGTCCCAAACCCACCTGGCATAATGATAAAGGCATATGAATATTTAACCATCAATACTTTCCTTATAAAAAAGTAATTAAATGTAATTGAAACATTGGTATAAGGATTGGGTTCTTGTTCAAAGGGAAGTTTAATGTTACAACCTACCGATTTTCCACCAGCTTCAAATGCACCTTTATTTGCCGCTTCCATGACTCCTGGGCCTCCACCCGTCATAGTAGTAAGACCTAATTCCGCAATACGTTTACCCACTTCCTCACTTTTTTTATAATAAGGATGAGTGGGTGAAAATCTTGCAGAACCAAACACAGTAATACATGGACCAATAAAATGTAATGTTCTAAAACCTTTAATAAATTGAACGAAAACTTCAAACGCAAATAATAATTCATTCACCCTAGGTTTGGGTCCTTCTAAATGAAAACTTTTGTGACTAGCAGGTATAATTCTTTTACTATTTCCTTTGCTTATTCCTTGACTCATATTTTCGGTATTATACAACTATGAAGTTATAATTAAATATTTACTTGTGTTAGTTAAATTAGTTAAATTTGGACTGCATATTTAAGCAAATGAAGCGATATTTAAATTTTATATTTCTATTTATTTTAGCAATCAGCAATTCAAATAGTTTCGCTCAATCAACAGTGGTGCTCGAGCAAATACAAGTTTATTCAACGTTAAATCCAAATGCAAAATATTGGCAATTACCAGATGACATTTCGGGTATTCAAAAGGCATTAGATTCAGGCATATTTAAAGAAAGTAATTTAACGCGTCTTACCTCATTTTCTACGATTAAAAAAACATTGACCAAGCAAAGTCAGGTAGGCAAAATTACACTTAACTGGGAAGAGAGTAGAAATATTCCTTTTCATGCTTATTTAGAAATATATGAATTAGATCCAGAAACGACTTATGAAAATAAGTTAGTTACGGTTAGCGAGTCCAAAAAGGATAGCATACAATCCGTTTGGGCAATTGTGGTGGGGATTTTCAATCAACAACATCAACGCATTTTTCAAAAAACACTTTTATTAGGCATGATGCCTATTGCCTCATTAGGTTTAGGTTATCCAAGTAATTGGGTAGCCACTTCACCCAATACATTGTATCAAGCAATTAATAAAGGCATTCAATTTATTAGTAAGGATATTGACAATATGGAATTTATGGAAGCCACTGTACCCATTGCATATGCAACCGATAATTACTGGATGCCATTAACGCATAATCAACCCAGAACCATGCTAGATACTAGTAAGCCATTTATTAGTTATGCAAGTTCAACAGGTTTACAATTATTGCGTATCCCCAACGCAAGACTTACTAAAATAGACTTAAAAAATAAAGACAATAACTACCCTTATAAAGACATTATAAATACCATAAAAAAAACAAGGGCTAGTATCAATAGCAAAGAATATTATCAAGTAATACAACCTTTAAGGGATGTACAAGCAAATAAAGATTATACCCTTAATGGCTATATAGAATTCAATGCTAATTTCAATAACGCTGGTGACTTCATGCAAACATCCGCACTTCAATTTTTACCCGAAATTTCCAATGTCATATATGATGGAAAAGATAGTATTGGTTATTTTAAAGTAAGTTATGGTGTAGTTGAAAAAGATAAATTTTACTACCCTGAAAAAATATACAACGGTTATGATTCAACTAAGCAATATGAAATCAAGGACAAAATAAGCGGATTACCCATCATGCATAGTGCTGTTGTATCAGGTAAGGCATACGGGCAAGATTTTGAAATTCAATTTGACAACAATGAAGCATTAAAAACCATTTTGATTAACAAAAAAATGACGACCGTTATTGAAGGAATCAAAAAGCCAAGGCAAATGGTCAATTTAGCAAAAGAAAATAATAGTAACTTGAATAATTTACTTATCCTAATGGCTTACGGTGAATTATTTCAAAGTCCAAAATAATATATTTTAATAAAATGAAAATCGTAAGTTATAATGTTAATGGTATACGTGCTGCCATAAAAAAAGGCTTAATTGAATGGCTTACATCTTATCCAATTGACGTGTTATGTGTTCAAGAAACCAAAGCTACACCCGATGATATTGACTTGGAATTATTTACCGCATTGGGTTATCATGTAGCATGGTATCCCGCACAAAAAAAAGGATACAGCGGTGTCGCCATCTTCAGCAAGAAAAAACCAAATCAAATTGTTTATGGCAATGGGTATGAAATGAGTGATTATGAAGGTAGAGTTATTCGAATTGATATTGATGACCTTACCATCGTAAATTGTTACTTCCCTTCTGGCACGAGTGGTGATGAAAGACAAAATTATAAATATCAATGGTTGGATGAATTTAATAGTTGGATTGAAAACTTAAAAAAAGAAAGACCTAATATTATTGTTGCAGGCGATTATAATATTGCACATCGAGATATTGATATTCATGACCCTAAAGGAAATAAGAAGTCATCTGGATTTTTACCAGAAGAAAAAGTGTGGATGGATCAATTCATTGCATCAGGTTGGATAGACAGTTATAGGCATATTAATCCAACAACTACAGGAGCCTATTCATGGTGGAGTCAGCGTTTCCCTTCCGTAAGACTTAATAATAAAGGTTGGAGAATTGATTATTTATGTACAACAGCTGATTTAAAAAATAGGATTCAATCAGCTACTATATTACCTATGATAAAACATAGTGATCATTGCCCTATTGAATTAGCCTTAAAAAATAAATAACCATGTACGTTTATAATATTAGTTTTCAAATTGACCCAATGCAACAAGAACTATGGTTACAATGGATGAAAAGTAAATTCATACCCATGGTTGATTCCACTGATATTTTTGAAGATCATAAGTTTTATGAAATAAACGTTTTGGAAGACCAGGCACCCACCTATACCCTTCAATTATTCACTTCCTCAGAAGAAAAAATGGAAAATTACCAAGTTAATATAGCACCGTCTATCATGGATGAACTTCAAAATACCTGGGGAAATCAATGTTTTCACTTTATTACGACAATGAAAATTGTGAATTGATTGTGGATAGATTATTCATGGCAAACCCTTAACAGGCTTACTTTTCAGCATTTATTATATTAAAACCCTTTGCCAGTAAGGGTTTTAGCGATTTTATAAATTTTATGACAAAAATCAATAGTACCTAATAGCTGGTCAAAAGCTTACTATTTAAGGGTTTTGGTGGAAAAATAAAAACAAAAATAATTAGTAAAATATTTTTTCGTTTCATAAAACCTAATAAATTTGTCATATCGTTTAAAACTATAAAAAACACATTTATGAACAAAGCAGAATTAATCGCACACATCGCGGACAGCGCAGAATTAACAAAAAC
Source organism: Bacteroidota bacterium (assembly GCA_039798645.1). Taxonomy (GTDB): domain Bacteria; phylum Bacteroidota; class Bacteroidia; order Chitinophagales; family Chitinophagaceae; genus Sediminibacterium. The sequence goes on along the minus strand of JBDKFR010000097.1, from coordinate 5,794 downwards.
ATCAGCAAATGCAGCTTTAGATGCATTTATCGAAGCAGTAACTAAATCTTTGAAAAAAGGTGATAAAGTAACTTTAGTAGGTTTTGGTACTTTTTCAGTATCTAAGCGTGCTGCAAGAACTGGTCGTAACCCACAAACAGGTGCTACAATCAAAATTAAAGCTAAAAAAGTTGCTAAATTCAAGGCTGGTAAAGAATTAAGCGGAAAATTATAGTCTGAAATTTATTTCAGTAAAAACCCCCTAATGTCAGGGGGTTTTTTTATTTTTGCTATCCAATCACTAAATTAAAATTATTATCATGGGTAGAGGAGATAAAAAAACAGCAAAAGGAAAAAGAACCATTGGTTCATTTGGCAAAAGCAGACCACACAAAATTGCCAAATCAAAGAAAGCTACTAAAGCAAGCGCTTAAGCTTATCTAGACAATTTATAAGATTCCCCGAACCTACACCGTATGTTCGGGTTTTTTTATATTAATTTTGCATATCATGAAGCGATTTATATTTATTACGATCTTACTAGTGTCAACAGCTAGCTTGTATGCACAATGTTCCATTTGTACTAAAACAGCAAGCCAAATGGGCGAAGATGCAGGAAAGGGCTTCAACCTGGGCACTATTTACCTAGCAGCAATGCCTTTTGCCATTATTGGTTATATCGCCTTTAAGTGGTGGAAAAACGAGAAACAAGGCTAACTCATTTCTTTGTCAGCACTTAGTTGTAAAAATTGGCGTGTAAATATTTGATAGGCTATTGTGACCCATACAATAAAGCATCCAACTACCTTTAAAGCGTAAGGCACCATTACGTAATTTCTCAAGTAAGGTGTAAATAAATCTGAATAGGAGAAGCTTGAAAAGAAGATCGAAACGATAAATATGATATTGTTCCACTTTGTTTTTTCTTGCAATACATACCATAAACAAATTGCGGGTACGCCTATAATGTAGGTTGGTGACTCGGTACCCGTATTAAATACAATAATAAAAAGCAAAACTGAGCATAAAATATAAAGTCGGTAAATGTGATTGGTGAAATATTTGTATTGCAAATATTGTGCGCCGAAAACCAATAAACCTGGTATAATAAATAGCCATTTATTTAAATTAGGTAAATTAAATACCCTTTTTACCATTCCTTGGATAGTAACATCAACCATATTATGATACATGTCTTTTGTCATATCAAAATTTGACTTTAAGGCTAATGCCTCGGCCCAGTCCTTATAAGATTGCACCAAAAAACCAGGACTTGTCGCTAATAATGGAATTAAAAAAAACACAACCAACCATAATAATAAAGAAATAATTAGTGTTTTTTTACGCTTGCTAAAAAAGAAAAATGCAAGTCCAGTGATACTATACAATTTTATAAAAAATCCCAATATCATCATTGCTGTCGAGTTAAACTCTTTTTGCTTTAAAATATAAACAAAGGAGAGTATGATCGTAGCTGCCATAATTCCATTGCTTTGTAAATTAGACGCCGCATTCATCATTTCATTTGCTGATAAAAGGAGTATAAAGTTTTGTTTTTGAGCACTAATAGGAAGTTGTCTGATAGCAAAATACAACACGCCTGCATCTAAAATCCCCCATACAAATGCACCTAATTGAGTTGGTAAAAAAGCGAAGGGCGAGACTAAAACAGCAAAACTTGGACTGTAATAATAATGATCCCAATATTGTGAAATATACTCAACGTATAAATTTGTTTCATGAATTAAATGAAAATAAGATTGTCTAAAAATGATAAAGTTATTAATGGCATGATTATTTAACGCCGCTAACAAAGCGATCGTTACTAAGCCAAACCAAATTGTTGCCGCAATTTTATTTTGCGCTAACATTTTATTTCCAAAATCTTTAAAATTCATAATAAGTTTTTATAACAGTTAATAATTCCGAAATGCCAACGCCTGTATTGGCAACTGTTTGCACTACATTTGTTTTAACTCCAACGCGTTGTGAAAGTGCTTGATGTAAATGATAAACAAACTGCTCTGCATCAGGCCTGTCTGCTTTATTGACAACAAAAATATTTGCAACTTCAAATAAGCCTGATTTCATCATTTGAATTTCATCACCTGCCTCTGGTACTAAAACTAAAATGGTGGGATAGGCAACTTGTGCAACCTGCACCTCGGACTGCCCCACTCCAACAGTTTCTAAAATGATATAATCAAAGCCTACCGATTGAAGTAGTTTTACAATTGTTGCAATAGATTCATTTAATCCCCCTAAATGCCCTCTATTCGCAAGTGAACGAATGTATACTAATGGGTTTAAGTACCATTCTCTCATTCTAATTCTATCTCCTAATAATGCTCCATTATGAATAACAGAACTTGGGTCTACTGACAATACCGCTACTTTTTTTCCTTCTTCCACCAAAGTGCCAATCAGTTTTGAAATCAAAGTGCTTTTACCTGCCCCTGGAGGTCCCGTAATACCTATAACAGGAATAGCTTTTGGATGCAAGTCACTCAATAATTGCTGATGATTTACGGCATTGTTTTCAATTTGAGAAATAGCCCTGGCAAGCAATAAAAAATTACCTTCCATTACACCATTATGCATATTTTCCACTTGAATCATTCCGCTAAATTAAATGAGATTATAATTTTTATACTCGCCAATTTTAAACCCAATAATGTCTTCAATAGGTTGAATAAACCTGTCTTTTAGTTTCCACTTTGCTTTACTTTTATCAAAAGTATATTCCCAATTTTGATGGTTTACTTTTTCCTGCATATAACAAGGGTGTGTCCCCGTAAATAAAACTACTCTATCAACATTATTCCAGTCGTAATTCGTTTTTGTTAATTGCTTTTCAACTGCTTCCTTATCCTGATACTGTTCACCAAACATTTGCGCTTTTTTTCTGAAGGATACAGGTGGCCTCACTCCATTATAGTGATAAACAGTTGCCTCCACTAATTTCACACGTAGCTTTTTCCCATTATCTTTTCCATTTTGATACCCTTCTATTGATTTATACTTTCTAAAACCTTGTGAGTCTCTATAAGATCTTGCACCCAAATTATTACGAAAAACACGTACTTCGTAATTGTGCACTCTTCTTGTATTTCTGCAATAATTGTACCCTCCCCAAAAATGTAAAAATGGCAAAATGAAGCCATCGACACGGTGATCGCCATCATACTTTTCAATGGCTTTTCTAATATTACCAATTTGATTTTCATGAATCACTTCATCGGCTTGAATATGAAACGCCCAATCACCGGTAATTTGATCCAACGCAATATTTGTTTGTTGTGCAAAAATTTGACCACCTGTTTTTAAATTCGAATCCCAAATGGTATCAATAATTTTAATCTTATCTGAATTTAAATTAACAATCGCTTCTCTCGTTCCATCATTTGAATCACCTACTGCAATGATAAATTCATCACAAATAGGCAGGGCTGACTGTATGGCTTCTATAAAAGGAACGCCATAGTCAAATCCATTTCTCACATAACTAAAGCCGGAGATTTTCATTTCAGTTTTTTTTCTACTTCAAATAACCGAAATCTTTTGCAACTTGCCTATACTTTTAAGTAAACTTTGAGACAAAGAGTTTAATTTTGTGCCTGAACTAAGTTTATGACAACTAGTATTTGTTTTGATTTTGGTAACACTCGTTTGAAAGCTGCCATTTTTAATAATCATGCGTTATTGGAAGTGGTTGTGTTAAACGATGGAAGTTTGAATGAAATTGGAGCACTTTTAGACAAATTCAAGCCCCAAAAAACTATTTTATCATCTGTGATACATCATGATAAAAATATAGAAACCCTTTTGGCACAAAAGTCTAAATTTCACTTATTAGGCCCTTCCACCACCATTAATTTTACCACCCCCGTGGGCAAACCCGAAACCATTGGAGCCGACCGTTTAGCGCTTGTCGCTGCAGCAGTGGACCTTTACCCCAATCAACACAACCTGATTATATCCCTTGGAACCTGCATTACTTATAATTTTGTAAGCAATGAACATGCATTTTTAGGGGGAAGCATCTCACCTGGAACCCAAATGAGATTTAGGGCAATGCACGAACAAACAGCCTTACTGCCCTTAATTCAGCCATCTTCCGAGTTCACTTTAGTAGGATATGATACTAAAACCAACCTCTTAAGTGGGGTAATATTGGGAATAGCGGCAGAAATAGACGGAATTATAGCCGCTTACGAGGAAAAATATGCCAACTTTAACGTGCTATTAACCGGTGGTGACATTTGTTATTTTGTACCTCACCTAAAAAAGAGGATATTTGCCGACCCAAATTTAATATTTAAAGGACTTTATGCTATTTGTGAAAAAAATAATTAGGCTCATACCCCTTCTCGTTTTAGTTTGTTCATTTCTACCGACTAAGGCTCAAATCAATTCTCCATTTTCTAGATATGGTTTAGGTAACGAAGTACTCAATAGTCAAAATACAACCAGCCAGGGAATGGGTGGTTTTACAGCTGCATATACCAACAGCATGAATGGCAATTTTGGACAAAGTGTAAATTTCAATAATCCAGCTGCATATGGTGGCATATATATGACCACTTTTGATTTAGGAATGAACTTAACCAATAGCACCTTAAAAGGAAATAATCCTGTTTCAAAATTCAACTCTGCTTATTTTGCACCTAACTATCTTGCTATTGGATTACCAATTGACAAAGTTAAAAAAGTTGGAATGGCATTTGGTTTAAGACCAATAAGTCAAATAAGCTATTCACTAAACGAAGGCAAATCACTATCAAATGGTGATTCCCTATACAATAATTACATCGGCCAAGGAGGTCTTAATCAAGCATTTATTGGATTTGGTAAATCATGGAAGCATTTAAGTTTAGGTTTTAATACAGGTTATAATTTTGGTAAAAAGAAAATTGAAAATATCAAGTCCTTCAAATACGATGTTGATTCAACCAATTATTACCAAACCCAAGCAAGCACCAATACTTTATTTGGTGGACTCTTTTTTCAATTAGGCATGATGGGTGAAATTGATTTAAAAACAACTTCTCATAAAGTAGCTACCGATAAAACACAATATACTTTAGGATATGGCGCAACGGCAACATTAGGTCAAAGCTTATCCGGTAAACAAGACTTAATTAGATCCACAGGTGTATTTACAACAGGGTCAGAATCTCCATTAGATACGGTATCAATTACAAGCGACAATAGTGGACAAATTAAATTACCATCCTCTATTACCGCGGGTATTGCCTTTCATAAAAAAGAAATTAGCAATAATGGTACATATGACCAATTGGTAGTGGGTATCCAATTTGACAAATCAAATTGGCAGGATGGTTATCGTTTTTATGGTCAGCCCGACAAATTATCAAATTCATACATGACTCGTGTAGGTGTTTTATTTTGTCCGAACCCTTTAGATTTTGAAAATTATTGGTCTACAGTTAGTTATCGCGCTGGTTTTACAACAGGTAAGGATTATATAAACTTTGATGACAATGGACTTAAAATATCCACTTTCTCATTAGGGGTAGGGCTTCCTATTCGTAAATATCGCTCTTATGATTATCAATTTTCAGTGTTAAATTTAGCATTTCAAATTGGAAAAAGAGGCAGTAGCTCCAATAGCTTTCAAGAAAACTATTACCAAATTACAGTTGGCTATAGTTTGAGTGATATTTGGTTTAATAAACGCAAGTATGATTAATAACCGAATTAATATTATATATAAAGCAGCAGTTACTTTAATGAGTAGCTGCTTTTTTATGGTTGCTTGCGAAAATAATATAAATGATGTGAAGGCTTTGAA
>JBDKFR010000096.1:0-2765 GCA_039798645.1 Bacteroidota bacterium | reverse complement strand
TAACTGGCAAGCGACCCTCAACTGGTTCTGAATTATCGGGTGCAGTAGTTTATTTGTTTTGGAAAAATGACGAGGCTGAATTATTCTTAGATACTTCAGGTGATTCATTGGCAAGACATGGTTACCGAAAATTGCCTGGTACGGCACCCATGTTAGAAGCCCTGGCTTCTGCGACTATATTGTCAACTAAATGGAACAAATTTGGGGCTTTTGTAAACCCCATGTGTGGTTCAGGTACTTTAGCAATTGAAGCAGCATTAATTGCAACAAAAAGAGCTCCAGGATTATTTAGAAATAACTATGCCTTCATGCACTTAATAGGGTATGATAAAACCGTTTATGAAAAAGAAAGAACAATTATTGAGGAGCAAGTAAGGCATTTGCCCAATTTAGTTATCATAGCTTCTGACATAAGCAAAGACGCTATTAAAGTTGCTAAAATAAATGCATCCGTTGCTGGTGTTGAGGACTTAATTGACTTTCAGGTTTGCGATTTTGAAGCAACGGAAATGCCCGAGCCTGAGGAAGGCGCCATAGTAATGATTAATCCTGAATACGGTGAAAGACTAGGTGAGGAGCTTGAATTAGAAGCAACTTATGCGCGTATTGGTGATTATATGAAAAATAAGTGCAAAGGAATGACAGGCTATATTTTTACAGGCAACTTAGAATTAGCAAAAAAAATTCGATTAAAGCCAAGCAGGCGTATTGAATTTTTGAATGCAAAAATAGATTGCCGACTACTTGAGTATGAATTATACGCAGGTACCAAAAGAGTTGATAAGTCAGCTAACAATGAAAATAGTAAGTAAACTAATATCTAAAGCAAAATTGATTAGGCAAGACTTTAACTTCAATATCTTTTGCAAATAATAATTCTCCATCTACCTGAATGGGCATATCATTTTCACATTTTAATTTAAATGATGTTCCTAAGGATTCAATCACAAATGGCAAGTGCATATGTTTGCCCATTTTAATAATAGGCAAGTAAATGAGTCGCTTCCAAATAGGCAATGCTTTGCACAAAACCATATCTAATTGTCCGTCGTCTATTTGAGCATTGGGTGCAATATAAAAGCCACCGCCAGCTCGAGATGAGTTAACAATTAAGGCTAATAAATACTTGCCTCCAAATGTTTTACCATTTGTTTCAATCTGAAATTTGGCTTCTTTGAAACTTAAAATTTTGAGCACAACAGCAACCATATATCCTATTTTCCCGCCCAAAAATCGAATCGTTTTCATGGACTTTATGATTTCACCATCAAATCCTACTCCCATGCAATTGATATATAATTTTTGGTTTATTCTTCCTGCATCAATCCATTTTGGTGTTGAATACATTACTTGATTAAATCTGTCTTCAACATTTGATTCACCATATATTTTCCAAGCAAAATCATTCCCTGTTCCCCCATTATATAATGCAAGGTTTATTTTACAATTTGGATATTGGTTAATAAAATAATTTATAGTTCCATCACCCCCAATAATCCAACAGTCTGAATAAGTTAATAGCATTTCGTCGGATGGCCATTTTTCATGATATATCTCATGCGCAATTTTCAAATCAGCTAAAGCATTTGCCAACCATTTTGCAGTTTGCATTGATCTGCCATTACCTGCTTTAGGATTGGATAAAATAGCCACCTTGTTTATAGATGTTTGATATGACATTTGAATTATCTAATGTATTTTAAACTAATTATAAATCAAATTGGGTTCAATTCGATTTCTCCAATCTTCTACTCTTAATAAAATACTTAATTGTTGTAACCAATTTTGCAAGGGTAGTTCAAAAAGTTCTTCCGCATTAGGTATACCCAACAATAAAGACAAATGATGATTTCCAGTTGGATTAGCATTAGTAGGATATGGCATCCATTTAAAATTGTTAGGATGAATATCTTTTACCAATTTTAATAATAACAAACCATTTAATACAGCGTCGTATGCTGTTGGTTCAATTACCTTTAGTCGAATGCCTTTTGTTGTTTTAATTTCTCCATTTATATTAATTGGTAACGATAAAGTTTCAATTTTAAAATCATCACCTAAAATATTTTGACACACCATATTTATCGCGGGTAAATTTAGCCAGTCTGCTCCAATCCATTCAAATGAATATTTGGTACCACGACCAACGGAAATATTAGTGGCTTCAAAAAAGCATAATCCAGGATATAAAATGGCGGCTTCTATATTTTGTAAAGCTGGGGATGGATTAGACCAAGGTATATTCCAATCATAAAATAATTGTGCTCTTTTCCAACCCTCGCTTTTGACAACGGTTAAATTTGCATTCCAAGATTGTGTTTTGTTAAAATAGTATGCTAACTCGCCAAGTGTGCATTGATGTTTAATGGGTATATTAAATCTCCCTATGAAGCTTGATAAATTTTCATCTAACATTGGCCCTTCACTCATACTCATATTGCCACCTAAAGGATTAGGGCGGTCTAAAATTATAACTTGCTTATTATATTTTGCGGCCGCTTCCATCCAATAAGTCATTGACCATAAGTAAGTATAAAACCTAGTACCAGCATCCGGAATGTCAAACAACATAATGTCTAAATCATTAATATCTGTTGCACTTGGTATATATTTTTCACCATATAAGCTGATGATGGGAAGTCCCGTTAATTCATCAAGTCCATCATGCATAAATGCACCATCTGTTCCAATGGCGTTTATCCCGTGTTCAGGTGAAAATAATTTTATTAAATTAAAGCCTGCATCCTTCAGTGCTTTTCTACTAT
>JBDKFR010000095.1:0-5660 GCA_039798645.1 Bacteroidota bacterium | reverse complement strand
GTTAATTCATCAAGTCCATCATGCATAAATGCACCATCTGTTCCAATGGCGTTTATCCCGTGTTCAGGTGAAAATAATTTTATTAAATTAAAGCCTGCATCCTTCAGTGCTTTTCTACTATTGATACCTGTTTTTGTTTTGGCGGCATCATTTGTTAACATACCAATACGCTTGGATTTCCAATCAGGGGAATCTTTTAAAATAACATCAATTCCAAATTGTAAAGGCATTGAAAATTGTATTTGCAGTTGTTTAAATAATATTAAACGAAACTAAAATACTAAAAAATGGCTAAGCTTTTTTAAAACCTGACGCTAATTTTAAGGTCTCCATTACATTAAAAATAATGGGGCATCGATCATAATGCATATATGTGGTAAATAGTCTTTTATTGAAATCTGGAACATGAAATGCTGGGAATTCTTTACACCCTGCAAACCTATGTTCATATACACTACAGCTATTACCCACTAAAAAATGACAAGGAATGGCATTCACCACCATGCGACCAGATTCACCCTTATCTAAGTATTTAGCATCAAATTCAGCCCTAGATTGACCCAAATGTGCGGATAAGTTATTGGCCTCATCCTCATCAATGTTGACCATTAAACTTTTACAACAGTTACCGCAATCGGTACATTCAATTTTAGGAGAAATTGCCTCAGAAAGCTCAAAAACAGCTTTATCTAGCGATAAACTGTCCAAATTCCTTAAAAAATCTTGGAATTCAAGGTTTTCTGACTCAAGTTCAATTGCCTTGTTTTTGATAAATTCAAGGTCAACTATTGGATATGTGGCTTTGTTTTCGATGTGCTAAAGATAATACAATAATCCTTTTATCCACATTTACCCTTTTTTGTACCATTTTAGATTGCAAAACTTGTTTCGAGCATTAGATTTGCAGCTAGACCAGGGCATTTTATGCCCATAAAGTATTGATAATTATGGCAGAAGCAAAGATAGGGGCAGAATATAATGAAGACTCCATTAGGTCACTAGATTGGAAAGAACATATTCGATTACGTCCAGGTATGTATATTGGTAAATTAGGAGATGGTACTGCTCCTGATGATGGTATTTATGTTTTAATTAAGGAAGTCATTGATAACTGTATCGATGAACATACTATGGGATATGGTAAACAGGTTGAAATTTCTATTCAGGATAAAACCGTTACCATTCGCGATTATGGTCGTGGTATTCCTTTGGGGAAAATAGTAGACGTTGTAAGTAAAATAAATACGGGTGCTAAATACGATAGTAAAGCTTTCCAAAAGTCGGTAGGTTTAAATGGTGTGGGTACCAAAGCGGTGAATGCATTGAGTGAAGATTTTACAGTAACTGCTTTTAGAGAAGGTAAAAGTCGTTCTGCAACTTTTCAGAAAGGTCAATTAATTAATGAAACAAAGGAAACCAAAACAACTGAGCAGAATGGTACTTTAGTAAGTTTCACACCTGATGCGACCGTATTTAAAAACTATCATTTCATTTACGAATATATTGAAAGCCAACTTTGGAACTATTGTTATTTGAATGCAGGTTTAGTCATTCATTTTAATGACAAAAAGTTTGTAAGTAAAAATGGTTTGTTGGATTTATTAGAGCGTAAAACAAATCCTGACGAGCTGCGATATCCAATCATGCATTTAAAAGGCGAGGATATCGAAGTGGCTATTTCTCATAACAATGATTATGGTGAAGATATTTTCTCATTTGTGAACGGTCAATACACCACGCAAGGTGGTACGCATCAACAAGCATTTAGAGAAGCATATGTAAAAGTAATTCGTGATTTTTATAAAAAAGATTACGAAGCGTCTGACATCAGAACCAGTATTGTCGCAGCCGTATCAGTGCGTGTGCAAGAGCCTGTTTTTGAAAGTCAGACTAAAACAAAGTTAGGATCGCAAAATGTTGCGGATGGTGGCCCAAGTATGAAAAACTTTGTCACTGAATTTTTAGCTAAAGAGTTAGATAATTTCTTACATAGAAATTCAGCTGTTGCAGAAGCGCTTAAAAAACGTATTGAACAAAACGAACGTGAACGTAAGGAGTTGGCAGGCATCAAAAAATTAGCAAATGAAAGAGCTAAAAAAGCCAACTTACATAATAAAAAATTAAGAGATTGTCGTGTACATTTAAATGACGATTTACCTTCCAAAAATAAAGAGATGTTTATTGCTACGCAACAAGCAAGTACTTTATTTATTACCGAAGGAGACTCTGCTAGCGGTAGCATCACAAAATCTCGTAATGTTGACACACAGGCAGTATTCAGCTTAAGAGGTAAGCCATTGAATGCTTTTGGTTTAACAAAGAAAGTGGTTTACGAAAATGAAGAGTTTAACTTATTGCAACACGCTTTAAATATTGAAGAAGGTTTAGAAGGATTACGATATAACAATATTGTAATTGCAACCGATGCCGACGTAGACGGAATGCACATTCGATTACTAATGCTAACTTTCTTTTTACAATTCTTTCCAGACCTTGTAAAACGCGGTCACGTATTTGTGTTAGAAACACCATTATTCCGTGTTCGAAATAAGCAAAAGACCATTTATTGCTACGATGAAAATGAAAAGCAAAAGGCCATTAGTGAATTAGGTAGTAAACCTGAAATAACCCGATTTAAAGGGTTGGGTGAAATTAGTCCTGAAGAGTTTGGCAAGTTCATCAATGCAGATATTAAATTGGCTCCCGTTATTTTAGAGCAAGGAGATCATATTCAACATTTGTTGGAATATTATATGGGTAAGAACTCACCAGAAAGACAAGATTTTATTATCAATAATTTAAAAGTAGAACTAGACAAAGCGCATGATACACATAGTGTTTAACACAGCAGATATTGCTGCTATAGAAGCTGCCATTGAATTGGACGAGACCCTTGCTGGTAAAGTAATCGAAATTAAAGATGACTATGCTGTTGGGCCCTTATTTGACATATACGAAACAGAAGGTTATCAAGCACGTCGTGATTGGTGGCTAAATGTATTGGAGTTTTCTCCTTATGTAGATCAATTAGACATTGTAGATGATAAATTTACAGTGCATCAATTAATCAATGCATTAAATCATGATGAGAATGAAGTGATTTGGCTTTGGATGGGACAAAATGCACATGATGTTTCAGGTTATTATTGGTTAATGAGTCAGTTCAAAGAATATCAAGGTCGCATTCAGGTTTTGTATTTAAACAATCTTCCTTTCTTAAATGAAAAAGGTCAATTATTTTATCCAACCTATTTAAGTCAAATTCAGCCCAAGGAATTTTTAAAAGCCAAGAAATTAGCGAGACCTATAACCCTTAGTGAATTTGAATTAGATCCTGATGAATGGAAAAAGTTATGTCAAGAAAATGAAGGTGTACGTTTCTTAGAAGGTGGTAAAAAATTGGTAAGCATGAATATTGGATGTTACGATAAAGAAATTCTAAGCTTGCTTACAAAGAATGCTCAAAAATTACCAAGCGCATTAAGCAATATCATGGCTAAATTAAAAGTGAAATTGGGTGATGCTTTTGTCGTTTATCGATTAAAGGCTTTAGAGGAAGCCGGAAAGATTGTATTTGTGGGCGATTGGGCAAAAGGTTGGAAGGATATGGTTGTTCAAATGCCAGGTGGAACTGGAGTTGTAGTGGATGCAGAGGAAGTGTAAATATAGAGGTACTAGTTTACTTGTAAGAATAAATGAAAATTAAAATAAATGAGTGTAACCATTAGCCCAATTGAACTTAAAGCTTCGGATAATCGAGGGGCACTTCATTACTTTAATACAGATAGAACAGGTGAATTTTTATTAGTTTATCGAAATGCCGGAAGTGTTAGTGGTCAACATTATCATAAAGGTATTTCAAATGGGAAAAATCCTGAAGATATGCTTTTAGTGCAAGGCTCGGCAACTTTACACTGGAAGGATTTAAATTCAAATCAAGAAGAAACAGTTGAACTGATCGCACCAGTAAGGGTATTGATTCAAGCAAATGTATGGCATGAATTAACGGCTATCACGGATATTGTTTTTGTGGAATTAAATAGTTTAGCAGACGGTAGTGAAGACACTTACCGACTATAATGAACGCATAAAAAGTTCGAATTAAGATTAGTTATGGCAAAAGAGAAAAATTTAGGAAGGGTTACAGAGAATGAATCGGGAGTTCAGGGACAGTATAAAAACTGGTTCTTGGATTATGCATCTTATGTAATTTTAGAAAGAGCGGTACCAGCAATTGAAGACGGATTAAAACCAGTACAACGAAGAATCCTTCATGCCATGAAAGAAATGGATGATGGTAGATTTAATAAAGTTGCAAACATTATTGGACAAAGTATGCAGTATCACCCACATGGTGATGCAAGTATTGGTGATGCTTTGGTTAATATTGGTCAAAAGAATTTATTGGTAGAAACGCAAGGTAACTGGGGGGATGTTCGTACAGGTGATTCGGCTGCTGCCTCAAGATATATTGAAGCTCGATTAAGTAAGTTTGCGTTGGAGGTAGCATTTAATGCAAAGACCACCGAATGGTCATTGAGTTATGATGGTCGTAAAAACGAACCCATAACATTGCCAATGAAGTTTCCTTTATTATTAGCGCAAGGTGCTGATGGTATTGCGGTTGGTTTATCTACTAAAATTTTACCTCATAATTTTAATGAGTTATTAGAAGCTAGTATCAAACATTTAAGAGGTCGTAAGTTTGAATTGTTGCCTGATTTTCAAACAGGTGGTATGATTGATGCGTCTAATTACAATGATGGTAAGCGTGGAGGGAAAGTGAGAGTTCGTGCTCATATTGAGGAATTAGATAAAAAGACTTTATTAATCAAGGATGTTCCTTATAGTGTTACAACAACACAATTAATGGAAAGTATCACTAAGGCTAATGATCAAGGTAAAATAAAAATCAAAAAAGTAACAGACGTGACTGCTGCTGAAGTTGAAATCCAAATTGATTTAGCTACTGGTATCTCACCTGATATTACCATTGATGCTTTATATGCATTTACAGACTGTGAAATAAGTTTGTCACCTAATGCATGTGTAATCGTAAACAATCGACCTCAGTTTTTAGGTGCGAGTGATTTATTAAAACATTCGGTTGAACATACCAAGGGGTTATTAAAAGCGGAATTGGAAATTCAATTAAAGGAGTTAGAAAGCAAATGGCATTTTACAAGCTTAGAAAAAATATTCTTTGAAGAAAAAATTTATCAAGAGTTAGAGAAAAAGCATTTGAATTGGGAGAAAGTGATTGATGCAATTGATAAAGCATTTGATCCATTCAAAAAGAAATTTAAAAAGCCAATTGAGCGTGAGGACTTATTAAAATTAACAGATAAGCCAGTAAGACGTATTTACAAATTAGATATTGAGGATTTAATTCAACAAATTAAAGATATTGAAGCAAGTATTAAAGAAACGAAGCATCATTTAGAAAATTTGGTGGATTATGCGGTTAGTTATTATGAGGGTTTACAAAAGAAATACGGTAAAGGAAAAGAACGTAAAACCGAGATAAAGGAATTTGACACCATACAAGTTAAACAGGTAGCTATTGCCAATACGAAGTTATATATTAACAAAGCGGAAGGCTTTATAGGTACTAGTTTGAAAAAAGACGAGTTTTTATGTGATTGTACTGATTATGATGA
>JBDKFR010000094.1:0-8950 GCA_039798645.1 Bacteroidota bacterium | reverse complement strand
CCATCTTTCTCTTTAGCAAATGCTTTCCAAGTTGATGCTGATGGTTTACCATTCACTGATACTTACATGAGCAAGCCAATTAAATCTGACATGGGTATTTCTGCTGACAAAGCGTATACTCCAGATTCTACAACTCCAATGGATCCACGTGTTGACTGGACAGTTGGTCGTCGTGGTGTTCCTTATTTAGATTGGGGTATCATGCCAGGTTCTACTTGGGTTCGTGACCAAGCTTCTGCTGGTCCTTATGAGCCATTAAAGCACTTATTCCGTAAATCTCAAATTGGAGTTTATACCGATGGTTCTTCTTGGACAAACGGTTTCACTGCAAACAACTATCCTTTGATTCGCTTTGCTGACGTATTATTGTTAGCTGCTGAAGCAGAAGTAAATGGTGGTGGTACTTTAGCGCAAGCTTTGATTTATGTTAACAGAGTACGTACACGTGCTGCTAACCCAGCTGGATTTGTAGGACCTACAAATAACGCAGGTGATGTATCTCCAACAAATTATAAAATTGGTAACTATACTTCATTTGCTAGTGCTGATGATGCTATGAAAGCGATCCGTATGGAGCGTAAATTAGAATTAGCGATGGAAGGTCACCGTTTTTATGACTTAACTCGTTGGGGTTCTGCAATTGCTAAAGCTGAATTAGATGCTTATGCAGCTGCTGAAGTTAAGCAAGGTTACAATACAATGGTTGGTGCGGTTTATACATCTGGCAAATCAGAGTATTTACCTATTCCACAAACACAAATTGACAAATCTCAAAAAGGTGGTAAATCAGTGTTGACTCAAAACCCTGGTTACTAATTGAAATAGATTTTCAATAAATATTCAAAGGGCTCCGAGTAATCGGGGCCCTTTTTATTTTAAAAATCCCTGCTTTTTGGTACCTTTAAAACAGCTTTTATATACTTGTTTTAAACTATCATTATGCGATTTTTTGTTGTTTATTCTGTGCTGTTTATTTTACTTTTTGCTGCTTGTAATTCAAAAAAAACCTTGTTCAATAAATTAGATGCTTCCCAAACTGGCATTGAGTTTAATAATGAAATAAAAGAATCAGACTCCCTAAATGTGTTAGACGTTTCTAATGTTTATAATGGTGGTGGTGTTGGGATTGGTGATTTTAATGGTGACGGGTTGTCGGATATTTATTTTACGGGTAATAAAGTGGCTAATAAACTTTATTTGAATAAAGGATCGTTGAAATTTCAAGATATTACCAATGAAGCTGGTGTAACAGGGGAAGGTAAGTGGAGTCGTGGTGTAAGTGTAGTGGATATTAATAATGATGGGAAGTCTGACATTTATATAAGTGCAACTTTAAATATTGATACGAATAAACGAAAAAATATTTTATACATTAATCAAGGTAATGATAACAAAGGATTACCTCATTTCAAGGATATGGCTGCTGAGTATGGTTTAGCGGATACCACTTTTTCAACAATGGCTAATTTCTTTGATTATGATAATGATGGGGACTTAGATATGTTTTTAGTGGTGAATGAAATTAAAGATCCACATGTGCCCAATGTTTATCATCAAAAAAATCAACTCCCAGAATTATACAGTAGTTCAAAACTATTTCAAAATAAATGGGATAGCAGTTTAAAACATCCAGTTTTTACCGATGTAACAACAAAGGCTGGAATGGTAAAAGAAGGGTATGGTCATAGTGTAGTGGTTACTGATATTAATAAGGATGGTTGGAAGGATGTTTATGTAACAAATGATTATTTGCCCAATGATTATTTATACATCAATAATCAAGACGGCACATTTACCGATCGATTAAGCGATTATTTTAAACATACTTCGGTGAATTCAATGGGAACAGATGTTGCTGATGTTAACAATGATGGTCTAATGGATTTCATCACACTCGATATGAATCCGCGTGATAATTATCGTAAAAAAATGATGATGAATCCCAATAGCTACCAAACATTTCAAAACAATGATTTGTATGGTTATAATTATCAGTATGTGCGCAATACTTTACAAATAAATCAAGGTCCAAGGGTGAATCAAAATGATAGTATTGGTGCTCCTATTTTTAGTGAAGTAGCTTACTTGTCAGGTATTGCTGAAACCGATTGGAGTTGGACGCCCTTACTAGCTGATTTTGACAATGATGGTAATAGGGATTTATTTGTTACCAATGGATTTCCTAAGGATGTTACCGATCATGATTTTATTATGTATCGCAACAAAGCATATAGTTTTGTTACCAAGTCACAATTATTAGTTGAAATTCCAGAAGTAAAAATTCATAATTATATTTTCAGAAATAATGGTGAGTTATCTTTTGAAGACAAGTCAGTACAATGGGGTTTTGAAACACCTAGTTTTTCAAATGGGGCGGTATATGCCGATTTAGATAACGATGGTGATTTGGATTTGGTGATTAATAATATTAATGATAAAGCAGCTATTTACGAAAATAAGCAACGTCAATTAGTACCTGAGGCAAGTCATTATATTCAATTTGATTTAAAAGGAGATGTGCAAAATTTATCAGGAATTGGGACTGAAATTGCTATTTATTATGATCATGGTAAAATACAAGTATCGGAGCAAAGTCCATTTAGAGGGTATCTGTCAACAACACAATGTAGGGTGCATTTTGGATTAGGAGTCGTTGATAAAATTGATTCTGCGGTTATTTTATGGCCTTCAGGACAAAAACAGGTGCTAAAACAAATCAAAGCAGATCAAACCTTAAAAGTAGCCATAACAAATGCTGTACCATTAGGAGGCGCGTTAAGTGTAATTAAAAATAGAGAAACACTATTTGCGTCCAATGCTTTATTTACAGAAATCACCAATGCGCTAGGGATAAAATATATTCATACACAAAATGATTTCGTTGATTTCAATAATCAAAAATTAATACCACATAAGTTTTCTGAATATGCACCAGGTGTTGCAGTAGGAGATATTGATGGGAATGGTTTTGATGATATGATATTGGGTGGATCAGTTAACAATAGTGCACAAATTTTATTGCAACAAAAAAAAGGAAGCTTTATACAGAAAGCATTAATGCCTAGTTTAGGATTTAATACTAAGCCATCCATGGATGAAGGATTATTGTTAATAGATGCTGATGGCGATACTGACCTGGATTTATTGATTACGAGTGGTGGTTATGATGCACCTGCAGGATCGGATGCTTATTTGGATAAATTTTATGTAAACGATGGTAAGGGTAATTTTTCCATACAACAAAATGCTTTACCAAATAACAAAACAAGTAAGCTTTGTATTAAAGCCGCAGACTATGATAAGGACGGTGATTTAGATTTGTTCATTGGAGGTCGTGTTGACCCATTGGCATATCCAAAACCTGTATCAAGTTATATTTATCGTAATGATACTAAAAATGGGGTCGTTAAATATACCGATGTTAGTTCGTCGGTTGCACCAGCGTTAAATAACATAGGTTTAGTTTGTGATGCCTTATTTACGGACTTCGATAATGATGGTTGGGTGGATTTAATTTTAACAGGAGAGTGGATGCCTATCACTTTTTTGAAAAATGAAAAAGGAAATTTTAAAAACACAACTTCCATTTCTGGCGTAAGTGAAAAAGTTGGATGGTGGAATAGTATTGTTGCTGGCGACTTTGATAATGATGGTGATATGGACTATGTAGTTGGAAATGTTGGGGACAATTCATATTATAAAGCTTCCGATAAGTATCCTGTTGTAATGTATGCTAAAGATTTTGATAACAATGGAAGTTATGATGCATTTCCGGGCTTGTATTTACCAGGAAGTCATACAGATACCGTTAAAAAATTATATCCTGCTCAAACAAGAGAGGATGCGGTCAAGCAAATGATTAGTATGCGTGGCAAATTTCAAAATTTTAAAACATTTGCCGAAGCAACATTAGATCAATTGTTTACGCCTGAACAAATGAAGGGCGCACAACAATTAAAGGCTAATTATTTCTCATCTTCTTATTTGCAAAACAATGGAAATGGAAAATTCAAGCTAACATTACTTCCAATGGCCGCACAGGTATCTACATTAAATGGAATGCAGGTAGATGATTTTGATGGTGATGGAAATATTGATATTGCTATAAATGGGAACGATTATGGAACAGAGGTATCTGTAGGAAGATATGATGCCTTAAATGGATTAATCATGAAAGGGGATGGTAAAGGAGGGTTCGTTCCTAAATCAATTTTAGAAACAGGCTTGTATTTGCCAGGAAATGGGAAAGCACTTGTGAAATTTAGAGATGTGAATGGGGGATATATGATGGCGGCATCTCAAAACAGAGGACCTTTAAAGGTATATAAAGCTAAGGGTTCAAACAAAGTTGTTCAAATATTGCCAAATGAAATTTCAGCTATCATTAAATACAAGAATGGGAAAATAAGAAAAGAAGAATTTTATTATGGACAATCTTTCCTTTCTCAATCAGGAAGATTTATGCTGCTCAATGATAATATGATAACAATTACCATCATTGATAACAAAGGAAACAAAAGATTAATATAAGTTTATTTCAATTTTAAGATTATGAAAAACAAGTTTAGATTTTTATTGATGATCGCATTGCTAATGATTATTGTGAGTTCATGCAACAAACCTGAAACTAAAAAGCTAAATGGGGTAGATGTGTTAATTAATAATGAGGATCAACTAACGCAAATTATTATTTATGATGTTTTCACACCGCCCGTTGCTAGTAGGATTTATGTGTATTCTTCCATTGCTGCATATGAAGCAATAAGACACAGTAATAATTCCCCTTCTATTGCTGATAAATTAAACGGATTTGATAAAATGCCTTTACCCGATGCAAATAAAAAGTATGATTATACTTTAGCAGCTTCGGAAGCATTTTTTCAAGTAGCAAGGAATGTAAAAGTTTTCAGTGTGGACTCGTTAAACGCGTATGAAAAATCAATTCATGATAATTTCAAAGCAAATTTGGATGAAGCCACTTATGCGGCATCAGTTGCATTTGGAGATACCATTGCAGCGGTAGTTTTAAAAAGGGCTAAAACTGATGGCTATTTTATTTCAAGAGGTAAAGCTAAGTATTTAGGTTCCAATGAGCCAGGCAAATGGCGTCCAACTCCACCTGATTATTTAGACGGCGTAGAGTGGTGTTGGAATACGATGAAGCCAATGGTATTGGATTCAGCTTCACAATTTGCACCTGCACGTCCACCTAAATATGATACGAAGCCAGGATCTACTTTTCATAATTTAGTAAAAGAAGTGTATGATATCAATAAAAACTTAACGGATGAGCAAAAGTTAATTGCTAAATATTGGGATGATAATCCTTTTGTAATTGAACATTCCGGTCATATGACTTTTGGAAATAAAAAAATTACACCTGGCGGTCATTGGATAGGAATTGCGGCACAAATAATTAAACAAGAAAAAGCGGATGAAGTAAAAGCTGCACAAACATTCGCATTAACTTCAATTGCCTTATATGATGGATTTATTTCTTGTTGGGATGAAAAATACCGTAGTTCATATGTGCGACCAGTTACGGTAATTAAAGACATTTTGGATAAGGATTGGATGCCATTGTTACAAACCCCGCCTTTCCCAGAATATACAAGTGGGCATAGTACTATCACTGCATCTGCTGCGACGGTACTAACAAAATTGTATCGCGATAATTTAGCATTTGAAGACTCAAGTGATTATAAATATATTGGCTTAAAAAGAAAGTTCACTTCCTTGAGTGCAGCCGCAGAGGAGTGTTCCATGAGTAGGGTTTATGGGGGTATTCATTATACTATTAGTGTGAATGTAGGTGCTGATATGGGTAAGCAAGTTGGAGGATTGGTGGTTAAAAAAGTGTTGGAAGGTTCGAAATAAACAATTGGCTATTGTAATACTAGTTACAATAGTTGGTATAGGTTACATTATTTAGGATTATTAAAACGATTGCTATGTCTAATAAAAACAACAGCTATGACGCCATTGTGATTGGCTCTGGTATTAGTGGTGGATGGGCAGCTAAAGAATTGTGTGAAAAAGGACTAAAGACTTTGGTGCTTGAAAGAGGCCGAGATGTTGTGCATTTAAAAGATTATCCAACAGCAACTAAACAACCTTGGGAGTTCCCACATCGAAAAGATAAAACTTTATCCATGATAAAGGAAAATCCTGTTTTAAATAAGTGTTATGCATATGATGAAACCACCGATCATTATTTTGTAAAAGATAAAGAGCATCCATACATACAAGAAAAGCCATATGATTGGATTAGAGGATATCAGGTAGGTGGAAAATCCTTATTATGGGCAAGACAAACCCAACGCTGGAGTAAGTATGATTTTGAGGGTCCAGCCCGTGATGGATTTGGTAATTGGCCAATTACTTATGACCAGTTAGCCCCATGGTATACGCACGTTGAAATTTTTGCAGGCATAAGTGGTAATTATGATAAATTGGATACACTTCCTGATAGCCATTTTTTGCCAGCATGGGAAATGAATGATGTGGAAAGGCAAATGCAAAAAAGTATCATGGGTAAATTCACGGATAGAAATGTAGTGCAAGGTCGTTGTGCACATTTGACTAAGCCAGCGCCCATTCATATTGAACAAGGAAGAAATCAATGTCAAGCGAGAAGTATGTGTGAAAGAGGATGCCCTTTTGGCGGATACTTCAGTTCAAACTCGTCTACCATTCCATGGGCTCAAAAAACAGGAAATTTAACTTTACAAACAAACTCGGTGGTGCATTCAATCATTTATGATGAAGCATCGCAAAAAGCATCAGGAGTGCGTGTTATTGATTCGGTTACAAAAAAGGCGACTGAATATTATGCCAAAATTATTTTTGTAAATGCGGCGACTTTAAATACTAATTTAATTTTATTAAACTCAACATCTAAACGTTTTCCTAATGGGTTAGGTAATGACAACGGCTTACTAGGTAAGTATGTTGCTTTTCATAATTACCGTGGTAATTTGTCAGCTAGTATTGATGGTCCTTTGGATTCTTATTATTATGGACGCCGTCCAACACAACCAATGATGCCTAATTTTAGAAATGTCCACAAACAAGAAATGGATTTTCAAAGAGGGTATATGACATTTTTTGGTGCAGGTAGAGGTAATGCAGGAGGTGAGGAAACAAGTGGAATTGGAAGTGCTTACAAGGAAGCTATCAGTGAGCCAAGCGGTTGGTATGTATCCATGATGATGCAAGGGGAAACCATTCCAAAAGAAACAAATCATGTTAGGTTAAGTGCTGATAAAAAAGACGAATGGGGTATTCCACAACTTATTACTTCTATAGGATACGATGATAATGATGAAAAATTATTAAAGGATTTTATTGAACAAGGATCTGAAATGCTATCTGCTGCTGGTTGTAAAAATATTGTAGTTACGGATACTAAGCAAGCACCTGGATTGGATATTCATGAAGTGGGAGGGGTGCGTATGGGCAAGGATCCTAAAACTTCTTTATTAAATGAATTTAATCAAATGCATCATTGTAAAAATGTATTTGTAACTGATGGTGCATGCATGGTAAGTACGGGTACTCAAAATCCATCTTTAACATTTATGGCGATCACGGCAAGGGCTGCTAATTATGCAGTAGAAGCACTTAAAAAAGGAGATTTATAATTGGTGAATATAAAATATTAAATGACTGATAATTATTACTATACCAACGAGACACTCAAAATAAAAAGCTATCAAGCAATTGTGGTGGGCTCAGGTATTAGTGGTGGTTGGTCAGCCAAAGAATTGTGTGAAAAGGGAATTAAAACATTAGTAATTGAAAGAGGGCGTAAAGTTGAGCATAATAAAGATTATCCAACTGCCAATAAAGCACCTTGGGAATTAAAACATAGAGGGCCGATTACCACCTCCTTTAAAAAACAAAATCCATTAATCACAAAGTCTGCAGGATTTGGAGAAGACAATGCACATTTTTTTGTTGAAGATGCTACGCAACCTTATATACAAGAAAAACCATTTGATTGGATTAGAGGATATCAAGTAGGTGGCAAGTCGCTGATTTGGGGACGAGCCTGTCAGCGTTGGAGTGATTATGAATTTGAAGCCCCAGCTAAATTTAATTATGGTTTAGACTGGCCTATTCGATATAAAGATGTTGAAGCATGGTATACTCATGTTGAAAAATTTATTGGCGTATGTGGTAATGCCGATGGCATTGAAGCAATGCCAGATGGACATTTTATGAAGCCTTTTGATTTAACTATCGTGGAGCAGCATGTAAAGGACGTAATTGCAGAAAAATATAAACGCCATTTAGTGCATGCACGTTGGGCGCATATAACGGAACCTGAACCCATACATTTGGAACAAGGTCGAGGTAAATGTCAAGCAAGAAATTTATGCATGCGCGGTTGTCCATTTGGGGGCTATTTTAGTTCGGTTTCATCTACCTTACCTTGGGCAGGTAAAACAGGAAATTTATCTATTTTAACAGATGCTGTAGTGCATTCAATTATTTATGATGAAGCATTACAAAAAGCAATTGGAGTGAAAGTAATTGATGCACATACAAAACAAGTTTACGAGTATTATGCTGATATCATTTTTATGAATGCTTCTGCTTTAAATACTAATTTGATATTATTGAACTCAACCTCAAAACGTTTCCCAAATGGATTAGGAAATGATAATGGTTTATTAGGCAAATTTATTTGTCATCATAATTACAGAGCAAGTGTTTGGGGCGTCATTGATGGTTTTGAAGATACCTATGTTTATGGGCGTAATCCTACAGATTCGATAATTGCGAATTATAGAAATTTAGGAAAACAAGAAACCAATTTTAAAGGTGGCTATACCACCTTCATGGGTGCTTATCGACAAAAATTTGAGGAGGCTAACACGAATGAAACGATTGGGGCTAAATTCAAGGAAGCCATGGAAGAACCGGGTAAATGGCATGTATATGC
>JBDKFR010000093.1:0-7239 GCA_039798645.1 Bacteroidota bacterium | reverse complement strand
TTTGCACCCTGACCCGTTGCAGTACTATCATTCAACATTCTAAATGGATTCTCTGGCATATCCGGTTCAAACACCGTATCCAAATGACCAATTAAAAATAATTTTTTGCCCTTATGTTTTGCCGAATTAATAGCTTTTGAATTTTTTACAGACACAACAGTAGTCGAAGCGTTTATAGTTGAATTTGTAGCTGCGCTTGTATTTGCGCTTGCTTCGGTCGTCATAGCAACTAAATGCCCTGCTCTTTTAATCGAATCAGGCATACTTACCCAATGCGTTTGCAACCCCGCAGCTTGCAATTCCTTTGTAAACAATGCACCAACTTTCTTTACACCTTCTATATTTAATGTACCACTATTAATATTCACCGATTCCTTTAACAATGCAATCGCCCTTGGCATATTCGCATCAATGTATGCGAGGATTTTTTGCTCCTCTTTATTTAAAGTTTCGCGTGTTTGTGCAGTTGAATTAGTTGTCTGTGCATTTGTACTAATGTGTAATACGAAAGCAATTATGATTAAAATAAATTTAGACCTAAAAAATGACAGGGTTTTCTTCATAAAATGATTTTAGAATATTTACTAATACAAGATACAAAAAAATGTTGCGTATAAATACATCAAAATCATATCGTTAATAAGTAGACATTCAATGCCATTATTAAACCAATATTCTGTTGCGGAAATTATAATAAGAAGTGAAAAATATTAATTAATTTAGAGTAATGAAAACACTAGCATTAAATGTTCCAGAATCTGTTGAGTTAGACAATAAAGAATTAACAACCTTTATTGCTGCTAAATTGTTTGAAGCTAGTACGTTAACCATTGGACAAGCTGCTGAAATGGCTGGACTTAGCATCTCAGATTTCATGGATGTACTCTATAAGTATAATGTTAGCATTTTTAATTATACCGCATCTGAATTAGAATCAGATGTGAAAAATGCAACAGAAAGTATACGTAGACACTAGTGTCTTAATTCTTTTATTTAAAATCAATCAACTTAATTTACTTCTATTATTATACAGGAATGTATATATAACAGAGGAAATTCGTGTAGAATATCGAGATGCCATTCCAAATTGGATTCTTGTAGAATCATCATCTACTGAGACTAGTGAAAATTTTGATTTAGATAAAGGAGAAGCTAGTTTAATAAATAATGTAATTAAATATAAAAATTCTCTTCTAATAATTGATGATGCTAAAGCAAGAAGGGTAGCGAAAAAATTAAATCTCAATTTTATTGGAACAATTGGAATAATTATTAAAGCTAAACAATTAGGATACATTAATAAAATAAAGCCTTTGCTAGAAAAAATGAATTTAACCAACTTTAGATTAGCTCCAGATATTCAAGCAAAGGCTCTGTTATTAGCAGGTGAATGAATTTATTTAATCAAAAACCAAAGGTACATTTACTTTTAAACTAAAGTTACGTCCCATATTAAATACCCCCATTCGGCCGGTTGCCAAATTTTCAGCAGTGTATTTTAAACGACTTAAATGATTTTGATACGCTACATCAGTAATATTTTGTGCACTTAAGGCGATGCTAAATAATTGTTTTCCTTTTTTAGTATACTGCGTACCCAAGCCAATATTTAATAAATGATAGCCTGGTGTTGCTGTTTCGGTATTGTATCCTGTGAAAGGATTATTTTGTGCAAATACATTATCTAATTGCATTGAAAAATAGGAATTCTGCAGCTTGGTGTTTTTATTTTTAAATTCATACCTGAATTCTGAAATCCATCTTAATGGTGGAATATTTGGTAAATGATCGCTTCCATCAATAGGTGTTTCAAATTTTCCTCTTACATATGAAAAAGTGTTTTCAATATGTAGGCCATCAATGGGATGTGGATGAATATCTAAATTAAATTCTGCACCCATTAAATTTGCATTTTGTTGCTGATAGGCAAATGCAAATAAATCATTACCGTCCTCATCTATTATTATTGAATCAGTTCCGTTTAAGCCAACAAGTTTTTGGTAAAATATATAATCAGTTATTTGATTATAAAATACACTACCTGCAAAAGACACATGCTCGTCACTCCACTCAGCCCCTAAATCCAATTGTAAACTTTTTTCCGACTTTAAATTAGTGTTACCATATTCATATCGGTTGGTTCCTTCATGCGCTCCGTTACTTCCCAACTCGGATAAATTCGGTGCACGATAACCACGAGCAATGTTTAATTTAAAAATCAAATCGTCTCCCGCTTCATAGGTCATTCCAAATGAGCCTGCCATAGCACCATAATCTTTTTTATGTCGGATAGGTATAGCAGCTGATGAATACAATAAATAAGGGTCAATTAAAGAATTATTGAGTTCGTTAAACTCAATTCCTTTTTTATCAATTCTCGCTCCACCACTCATGGTTAAACGACCTGCCTTTTTTTGTGTATAAAAAAACAAACCAAGTTCCACCGATTTATATGCTGGTATTAAAACCTCAACACCCTTATTTTTATTTTCTTGTTGCATTCCATTTACACCAATGGTATGTTTCCAGTTATTTTTTTCTGGTAATAAATATTGGAAAGAATAATTTAATGTACCTAAATCAAAGTATAAGCTTTTTTCCGAAGGGTTATCAATATTTCCAAACTCCTTCCTTTGATTACGCTGAAAAGCAATATTGGCTTTTAATTTTCCTGTTCCCCAATTAATACTATTGTCTAGAATGTATTTTGTATGGATTATATGTTGATATGGTACAGATGGATCTGTAGAATTAAAATCCGAAGTCGATGCAACTTCTTCACCTCCTATTATTGGTTTTAAAAAACGTCCTGCTTCATCCCGTTCACCTTCAATCATACCTAATTTTTGATTAAACTGATTAATGATCAAATGCGAATACCCCCAATCCTTTTCAATTCCCAAATATCCACCACCATTTAACTCATTAAACTTCGAGTTTAAAACGTAACCATCATATTTATTTTGATAGTCCGATGCTTTTTTTGATGTAGCATTTATGCCCCACACAAATCCCTTTTTATTTCCTGCTAAATCAAAATGATAGCCTTGTAAATTGTTATTAGTTTGATAATTACTAAATACATTTCCTCTAATGGCACCTTCAGCTACTGGCACATTAGAAACTACATTTATAATACCACTTAAAGCTTCACTTCCATAAATTATGGATGAAGGCACTTTTAAAATTTCGGTGCGTGTAACATTGTACTCATCAATTTCAATACCGTGTTCATCACCCCATTGTTGACCTTCCTGTCTAACACCATCATTTAAAACCATAACCCTATTATAACCAAGACCGCGGATAATTGGTTTTGAAATGGCTGGGCCAGTGCTTAATTGTGATACCCCAGGTGTCTTTGATAAGGCATCAATAAAATTAGTACTAGCTGATTTAAATAAATCTTCTTTTTTTAAGATAGAAATAGGGGTTGGTGTTTTACGTGAACTAGTAGCGCGCAAAAAGCTAGTCACTGTTACATTTGAATTTTCTACTGCGCTATGCCCTAATGCAATATTTTCAATTGCATTCGCATTTATAACTATCGTTTTGGAATACAGTGCATAACCAATAAAACCAACTTCCATGATATGTTCACCTTTAGGAATTGTTATTTCAAAAATTCCATTTTGATTAGTGATAACTCCTTTTTTAAAATCTGGAAAATATACACTTGCACCTTGTAATACTTTGCCTGTAGATTCGTCGGTTACCTTACCCGTCAATACAAAATTACTTTTTTTAGTTTGTGCAATACTTGATTTATTGATACAAAAAAGTATGAATACGAAAAGAGAAATATGTTTTAACATAAATTATATATTGAAAATGATTTAATAAATCCAATGCACACATGGTGCATTTCAAAATTCAATTATATAATGGGCGGGCCGCGAGAATCAAAATGAGATAAAGAATTACTTGCAATAAATGAAATAGACTTTTCATTTTTAACAATGACTAACTCAGGAATTGTTAATGCTATTTCAAAATTATAATGTACAAAGGGAGATGTTGCTACTAACTGATCAAAGGAGCAATGAATACTTGAATTTTCAACCTGATCAATTGGTAAATTTTTATGTACCCTACATGAAGTTGGATCAACGTGCTTGGCTACAAAATCGTGGATATTTTGTTGGGGCGTAATGCTAAATGCAAAAACCAGGAGCATGAAGCTCGCTAAAAAGGATCGTATAGTTTTTGTAAATAACATTTTACTTTTTGTACTTGATTTAAAAAATCGATAAAATCAAGTAGTACAAATTTAGTAATATTTTTACGATTTAAAAGATAGGATCGCCAATAGGATGAGCTGCTTTGAACGGATTTCCCATGAGTTTAGTCATGGTAGCTGCTAATTGCTTTTGAAATAATTGTCCTTCTTTGTTTTGCTCACCTAATGTTCCTAGTTTTTGTAATCCAGGTCCCATCAAAGCAAACCAAATACTGGAAGCACCGTTCACGTCTGCACCATGATCGGTCCACGCATCCTTGAATCCTCTGCCATGATCGGTGGTTACTAATATATAGGTATTGTCTTTATATCCTGGGGTGCTCTGTACCCAATTCCAAATTTGTGCAATCCATGCATCAACCTGATGTGCAGCATCTAAATAATCTCTATAATGTGCATGATGTGCCCACTCGTCGGTTTCTCCATAACTAATATATAATGCTTTTGGTTTTTTAGTTTGTAAATAATATAATGCTTGTTGATGCGTGTATACATCTAAGCATTCCACTTCTTTAAACGGTTTATACGAATCTTTTAATCCGTCGCTAATGCTTACTGATACAGGGTCGTGTAATAATTGAGTGATAGACTCAAACCCATTAATAACGGGGAAACCTGAAACTTTTTCATTTAAAATTCTATCAAATGCATCCCATGCACCAAATGCAACAACCTTATTTTTATAGGCAGCTTGTTTATTCAAAAATGCAAACACATTTGTATGTGGGTTAGGCATATAATCATTTGAATTAATTGCCGTATCCGGATAGCCTGTTAATATTTCATTATATCCCGGATATGAAAACCAATGAGGATTAGCAACGTCGACTTTATTATTTAAATTTCTATTGCCGAATAGCATGCCCTCTTTAGCAATTTGATTCCAGAAAAAAGGCATTAATTTTTTTTGTCTATCAGCTAATTTAATTGCGCCATACTTATTATATATATAGGCACTATCCCCTTGATTGAATTTTGGATTATTGGCTAATGACGTATCCATGCCTCCAAAAAACTCCTGCCATCTATATCCATCAGTAGTAATAATGATAAGATTGGGTGCTTGTTCTTTCACTACCGTTTTCGCTTCTTGAGAAAACACCATGTTTGGCGATAAAAAAGGGATAAAGAAAGAAATTGCAACCAATACGACGTTGATTTTCAATGTTTTATTAGCAAAATAGAGCATGTGATTACATTTATATTTAAAATTAATAAACAATAGCCTCATTTTCAGTGTTTTATTTGGACAATTGGGCCATTAGGTCTAATTTTGATGTTCAAACATTAATTATTTAAATAACTTAAAATCATAAACATGAATTTATTAGATGCATTGAAATGGCGTTACGCTGTAAAAAGAATGAACGGCGCGAAAATACCAGCACAAACTTTAGACACTATTTTAGAAGCGACAAGATTAGCACCAAGCTCATTTGGTTTGACTCCTTATTCAATTATCGTTATTGAAGATGAAGAGACAAGAAAAAAGTTACAACCTCATTTTTATAACCAACCTCAAATTGGTGAATCAAGTGCTGTGGTAATTTTTGCTGCGCATACCACTATCAATGAAGCAAGTGTTGATGCATACATGCAAGAAATTGCAGAACAAAGAGGTGTGCCTGTTGATGCACTTAAAGATTTTGCTGGATATGTTAAAGGATCTATTGCACATCAAACTCCTGAGCAATTACAAATTTGGGCTGCTAAACAAACATACATCGCTTTAGGTTTTGCATTAGTTGCTGCAGCTAGCGAACAAGTTGACGGTACACCAATGGAAGGATTTGATCCAGCAGCAGTAGACGCTGAATTAGGATTAGCCGCACAAGGTTTACATGCTACAGTTGCTTTAACATTAGGTTACCGTGATGCAGCGAATGATTATTTATCAGGTGCTTTAAAAGTAAGACGCACGACTGATAAATTAATTATCAAAAAATAAATATCTAAATTATTAAGTTTATAAATTGTAGCAAGCAATCATAAATTTATAATTTCAAAAAGGGCGACTCTGTGAGTCGCCCTTTTTATTTTCGTTATTTATAATTTAATTATGAAATCAAGAAAAATTAATCTGCTTTTCTAATTTCCGTTCTTGGTCCAATTCCATTTTCATTAAAGGCCTCAATTTGGAAATAGTACGACTGGTCTTTTTCTAATGCAGTAACATAATATTCACTAACACCATATACCATAACACTATTGTATAATTTATTAGGATCACTACCAAAGTAAATATGATAGCCTGTTGCATTTGGATTCACCGCCCACTTTAACCAAGCATTGCGACGTTCACTGTCTCCTCGAAGTGGTACAAAATTTTGAACAGCTCCTGGATTTGCTCCTACACCTTTTCCAAATACACGTAGTCCACTAATTGCAAATTTTGCATTGGGCATATGTATGTTGACCATTTTAATATAACGTGCTTGAATTGCTTTTGGTAAAACGACGTAATCATGTGGCACGTCGGTTTTGTTTTGTGATTTATCAATAATTAAGTTCCATGTTTTTGCATCGTTGGATGCATACACTTGATACTGATGATAAATGTCAGTGTACTTACCCATTAAGTCCGATCCTTCATCGGCATAATTAATTTGTATCGCTTCAACATTACTAATATTTCCTAAATCAGTTTGTATCCACTCGCCTTTGTTACCCGTTGTTGCTGACCAATAGGTTTTTAAGTTTTCATCTACTGCATTGTTAGCAGTGAATGCACTTAAAGTACTAGACACTTGTACTGGCTTATTATAATTTAAAAGCATCCATCCAGTGAATTGTGATTGATTGTGATTTGAATTTTTTGTAGGAAGATAATGTGGGTAATCACCATAAGATGTATTGGTATACATTAAACCTTCCTGATCAATTTGTGCTGGCCAAATACCTAAGCGTCTTTCAAAATTATTTTTTACACTAATCGCAATGGTAGAAATATGCCACCAGTTTTTATATACATCCTGATAAGTTGCTCCATGTCCTGCACC
>JBDKFR010000092.1:0-23712 GCA_039798645.1 Bacteroidota bacterium | reverse complement strand
CTTTTTCAGTACCTGCTTTACTAATATATTTAAAACGCTTATCAACAGGTAACATTTCCTTGTCATCAACATATAAGGAAACCAAAATAAAATTTTCTTTAATGTAGCTTGCCACGGCTGGGTCAGTCCAAACATTCTCTTCCATCTTACGACAGTTAACACAAGCCCAACCAGTGAAATCAATTAAAATAGGTTTGTTCTGCTCTTTTGCTAATGCTACTGCTTTTGGGTAATCATTGACCACATTCGCATGCACCCCATTATTATTTTCATCAGGACTAACAAACAGACTATATTGACTTGGCGGAGGGAAGCCGCTTAAGAATTTAATATAACCTGCGTTTTTAGGAAAAATGCCAGCCAGTAATACAACTGAAAAAGCAATTGCTAATACACCACCAACTTTTCGTGCAACCGAAATTTTTGCACCCTTCGTATCATGAGGCAAATGCAATTTACCCCATAAGTATAAAGCTAAACCCAAACTTATAACAGCCCATAAGCCTAAAAATACTTCTCGCTTTAATAACCCCCAATGTTGAACTAAATCGGCATTGGATAAAAATTTAAACGCCAATGCTAATTCTAAAAAGGCTAATATTTTTTTAACTGTATCCAACCATCCTCCTGATTTAGGCAAGCTATGAAGCCATTGAGGAAATATAGCAAACAAGGTAAATGGTAATGCCAAAGCGATACCAAATCCAGCCATACCTGATGTTAAAGCCCAAGCACCACCTTGTAATGACCCTACTAATAAAGTGCCTAATATAGGTCCAGTACAAGAGAAAGAAACAATCGCTAAAGTGATGGCCATGAAAAATATACCTCCTAAACTTCCCAAACCACTTTTTGAATCAGCTTTGTTGGCGATACCACTTGGCAAGGTAATTTCAAAATATCCGAAAAAGGAAATAGAGAAGAAAATAAATATGACAAAGAAGATTAAGTTTAAAATAGGATTCGTTGAAATGCTATTAAAAATCTCGGGCTGTACATTGCCTAATAAATGAAAAGGAACGCTTGCTAAAACATAAATCAAAAAAATACTCAAGCCATATAACAAACCATTTTTAACGCCTTGCTTCCTGGTTTTAGATCGTTTAGTAAAAAAGGATACCGTGACTGGTATCATTGGAAAAACGCAGGGTGTAATTAATGCAATTAATCCGCCTAAAAACCCTAATACAAATACCGTCCAAAAGCTTGATTTTTTACTATCATGAGCGGCCTCTCCACAAGCACCATTAGGTGGCGTGGTTGCAGTTTCAGGTAATAAAATTTGAACACCTGAAGTTTGCTTTCCATTCGCTAAGAAAATGGATACAGGCACTTCCTGTTCATAAAACTCATTTCCTTTAGCAATAGCTAACACTAAATTTCCTTTTAAAGTATCTGGTTGAAACCCAGTAATGGTGAAATTTTGGGTGGCTGATATTGGACCCTCAAAAACATTCGCCTTTTCAAATAAAATATCTTTTTGAAGATTTGCTTTTGAATTAAAAACAACCTCTTTTGAAAACTTTACCGTTTCTAAATTAAAAACAATTTTAGGCGAAGTGGTGATTAATTCAGCATTATTATCTGGCGAGGGTGTATTGCCATATACATGCCAACCTTGTTTTAACTCGATATTAAAACTTAATTGATAAGTGCTATCGTTTAAAGGGTTTGCAGTTGCTTTAAATTTAACCAAACTATCTGCTTGCGCCATAGCATTTACCTGCATCAAACACAGGATAACGAATGATGCAAGAAATGAAAATATTTTTTTCAAAATATATTATTTATAAAATGAATTAGCAGTCTACAATTTTTGAGAAATATATAAATCGTAAAATGCCAACAATGATAATTACTGAATCGTAACTTCGAAAGGCACTTTTGCAGGTGGTAAACAACGTTCGTCATTGCAAACCATATATTCCACTTCACCTGATAAGCTTGTTTTGCTTGCCACTTTTAAATTGATGGTTTGAACAAATTGCACCTTGTTGGTGAAATAAGCAACTTCTGATTTAATATTTTTATCAAAATGTTTTTCCAGCGAACCCAACTCTTTTATTTTTCCACTTATTTGAACCAACGGATTTTTTTTGATGCTTATTTTTATAGGAAGTGGATTTTTAGGAAACTGCGAATAAATATGCCATGGTGATTCGATATTAGCAGTAATTATTACTTCATATTGCTTGTCCAATTTTTTAACCGCCTCAAAAGTCCACTTAACAGGATTTAATCTTTGTGCACTTGCATTCAAAGCGAATAAAACCACCATACCAAACAACATTATCTTTTTCATACAATCCTAAATTAAGTATTAACCAATTATTATTTTGACAAGCCTAAAATTTCAAAAACTTCTTTTCCATCAATATTACTCAAGGCACTACTAGTTGCACGCTCTGGATGTGGCATCATGCCAACTACATTACGCTTGTCATTACAAATGCCCGCAATATCATGTGTTGAACCATTTGGATTTCCTACACCTCCTACATTCCCTTGTTCATCACAGTAACGAAATAAAATCTGTTTGTTATTTTCCAAATGCTTTAAGGTAGCATCGTCTGCAAAATATCGTCCCTCACCGTGCGCAATTGGTATTTGCAATGCCTTACTATTATCAGTTTTGATATATACATTCTTGCAAATGAATTGTTGATTTTCATTTTGCAATAAAGCGCCAGGCAATAAACCACTTTCACATAATATTTGAAATCCGTTACAAACACCAAGCACTTTCCCACCTTTATTTGCAAATTCAATTACCGATTGCATCATTGGGCTAAACTTTGCAATAGCTCCACATCTCAAATAATCACCATAGGAAAAACCTCCAGGTAAAATAACGCAGTCGTCTGTGGTAAAATGAGACAAATCACTGTCCTTATGCCAAAGCATTTCAACCTGCGCTCCTAAATCCTTTTCTAAAGCATCTTGCATGTCTCTATCACAATTTGACCCTGGGAAAACTACTACACCAAATTT
Organism: Bacteroidota bacterium; assembly: GCA_039798645.1. Classification (GTDB taxonomy): domain Bacteria; phylum Bacteroidota; class Bacteroidia; order Chitinophagales; family Chitinophagaceae; genus Sediminibacterium. Next base: position 20,721 of record JBDKFR010000092.1, on the reverse strand, counting down.
CATGTGTTATATTTTAGGTATTATATGTTTAATTGAAGGCCAAAGTTACCAAAAACGGCTAAAAAACAGGCTTAAAATTCTTCACTTAACCCAAGTGGTTATACACAATAACCGCCATGGCCGACCAGAATAATAAATTAGGAATAAATAAGGTTTTTGGGACCGAATAAGCGAAGCTGATAAAACAAGCTAATGGGGTTAAAACAATAGCTGATGCATATAATGCTTGAGCTGAAAAAATAATAGGCTGAAATAAGGTTAAAAAGAGGACTAATAACAAAACACCCCAATATTTACGTACCTGTATGATGAACCTAGATTTGTGATTTTGCCAATAATATAAGCCAATAATGAGCTGAACGGCAATAATCACTAATGCTAAAATGACACTGATGTCCGGTTGAACAAAAGGATTTTTCCAATCCAGCATGGGTAGGAAATGGCGAAAATCACTCAGATTTCCTGTCAAATAAACAAATGTGAATATGAAGTAAAATGGAAGTACAACGCCCATTAATAAAACAAGCCATTCTGTTAATTTAAATGGACGAATAATAGTTAATGCAAACAACACCACCGGAATTAAAATGGCAATGGGCTCGTATAATAAAATGGAGCCACCAACAATTAAACCAATATTAAACTCCAATGATTTGGGTTGATTTTGATCATATAACCTAAGCAGTTTAACTAGAATCCATAACACCAATGAGTTGGCAATTAATCCAGAACTTATTACATCCCAATAAGGAAAAGTAGCCGTCAACATGATATAAATGAACGCTGGCAAATAACTTACTTTTTGAAACATTTTAAGGTTACTCATGAAAATATTAAGTCGAATTGCTTGCCCTAATATTATTGCTTGAAATAAAATCATTAAAACAATCGGGTGTAACTGTTTTACGTAATGAACAAGCAAATAAGCAAATAAGCCATCGGATTCATTTGCAACTACCATAGGTGGCACCATCCAAATATGAAAGTGAAGTACCACACTTAAAAGTGCTAAAAAAAGTAAGTTAATGTCTGACCTATCTCTGAATAAAAAAACCACGTTAATTATTTAATTTGAATTTTTGCAAACCCTATTCTGCTTTTGAATTGATAAGGAATAATTGCTTCATTTTCTCCTACTTGTTTCAAGGAACGTGGCATCCATTCATATCTTTTTTCTGCTAAAATTATATTTGCTCCTTTTGTTAATTGACCCTCTTTTGTAAATGTATTAATCACAAATTGACGAATTCCTTTTTCTTTATTGTAGTGAATAAAACTAGTTCCATTTTCATTTACGACTTTTCCATAACCAATGAACTGATCCACATTTACATCAGACTGGTTTTTGTCAATTGTTTTAATGGATTGTATATCACCTTTTACATTTAATGAAATGAACGCAACTTTGTTCGCGTAATAGCTTACTGAGTTGTATCCAAAGCCAGCAAATGGGTTGATCCATGGATTCCACATAAATGGAGACATACCAAATCCAAATCCATTGCCAAATCCAAATCCATTACCGAATCCAAATCCAAGTCCAAATCCGAATCTAGTCCAAGGATAAAATCCAAAAGGTCTATTCCAATAATTAAACATAAACGGATTGTAAAAAGGACCTCCGTAAAAATAATCCCATCTTGAAAAAGCACTTCTATTACTTCGCGTCTCTGCACTTTCAGCGACTAATACCATACTACCGTCTGCCAGTACTTTTGTTTCATCAATATAAAAATTATCAAAAGCGTCTTTTAAATTACGCTTTGTGCTAACCGCTCCTCTTAATGCATCCGTAAAACGTGTTGCATTGCTAACTATCTCTTTCTTTGTTTTAATGTCCCAAATATAAGTGTACACTCCTTCCATATTTCCTTTCTTAGCAGTTGCGTAAAAAGAATTTAAGAGTACACGACCATTTGCATTGTCCAATTGTAATCGAATGTCATCCAATAATAAAGTGTTGTTTAAAATTGGAGACTCCATTACTTCTGAACCATCTGCAGACAAATACAATAAACTTACTGCAGGTGCAGCATTAGACAACACCATATTTCTCAAGCAAAAAACATTTCCATTATTATCTAAAGCAAAGTCTGACAAATTGCTTTTTTTATTTTGTGCGTTTACATTGATAGTTGCCTCATTTACTGTTTCAAAACGATTATTCAATGCGACTACTTTAACTTTGATGGAATTAGCACGTGTGGTATTTACACTGAATAAAGCCAATTTTTGACGATCATCACTTTGTAATAAATTAAATACTTTAGCACGAGAACCTGGTCTTACATTTTCAGCAGTATCAATAACCTTCGGAGCACCTACTAATTGACCCTCCTTGTTTAATTCTGCAGCAGCCGCATAAACAGTTGTTTTAGCTTGAAACTGATAAAAAATAACTACTCTGTCTTTGGAATGTACAAACTCAATGGCACTAACCGCCGCAGGTAAAAAAGCGAGGTCATTCTGTTTTACTAATTGCATCTGCGCATTATACTGCGCTATCGACGACACCGCTTTATTTTTTTTATAAATCCAATAATGGTTGTCTACTTTCCCCAATACCTCATACTGCATATCATCCTTATCCGTTTTTTCAATACCTGACAAGGCATAAGACTGTGCAAAAGAGAATTGAGTACTTAATAAAATAGTTAAAATAAAACCGAAAAGTAACTTTTGCATAGAATCAATTTTAGAATACAAATTTAAGACTTTAATTTGCTCCGTGTAGCTATCTAACTTAATATTAACGGGCTTTTAATAAATCCGAATTAATTAAGCTTCTTTTAAGCTCACTTTATCCAAGGCTACATTAAATTCATAAATAGCCCCCTCTTTAATGGGGTAATTGGCCAACTCATGGCTAATGGGAAAATCAAAACAAACTGGATATTGATTGTTTTTAATATGGGATTGAATTATTTCCGTTGCAGTTGCTCCAAAATCTGTACTTGGATCCTTCATGTCTGTGAAAGCACCCACCACTAAACCTGCTAAATTTTCAAACAAACCTGCATTTTTTATTTGTACCAACATGCGATCTAAATTATAATGATACTCTCCTATGTCTTCAATAAATAAGATTTTCCCTTTCGTATCAAAACTGTTTGCAGACCCAATTAAATGAGCTATCAAACATAAATTTCCTCCAATAATGGGAGCAGTAGTGGAACCTATTTGATTAAACCCGTGCGGTTTTGTTTCATAAGTCGTTTTAGTACCCACTAAAATTTGATGCAAGGCCTGAATATACGGCTCACCTTCGGCCCCTTTATTAAAAGCAGCAGCCATTGGGCCATGTATACTCATGACACCTTTTTTTTGTAAAGCGGCATGCAAAACGGTGATATCGCTAAATCCAATTATCCATTTAGGTTGCTTTAAAAAAGCTGAAAAATCAAGCTGATCAATGATTCTACTCACACCATAACCACCCCTGGCACATAAAATTGCTTTTACATTTGAGTCATTTAGCATTTCCTGCAAATCGGCAGCTCTTTCGGTATCGGATGCCGAAAAATAGTCCTTTTTAGTGCCGACTGTTTTTCCAATTTTTACATTATAACCCCAATTAGCAAGGGTTTCAACACATTTTTGTACCCTTTCCAAAGGAATGGAACCTGCCGGACAGACTATCCCAATAACATCGCCAGCTTGAAGGTTTTGAGGTTGAATCATACCGCAATATTAAGTACTTTTGCAACAATGAACACGCCTAAACGATATTTGATTACGGCTGCCTTACCATATGCCAATGGACTTAAACATATTGGCCATTTAGCAGGCGCCTATTTACCTGCCGATATTTATGTTCGCTATTTAAAAGCACAAAAAAGAGACGTTGTTTTTGTTTGCGGAAGTGACGAACACGGCACTGCTATTCCTATCCAAGCAACGAAGGAAGGAACAACTGCTCAAGCAATCATTGACAAATACCATCCCATCATTGAACAAAATTTCAAGGACCTTGGTATTCATTTTGATATTTATCATCGCACCAGTGATCCATTACATCACGAAACTGCAAGTGAATTTTTTAAAGACTTAGAAAGCCGCGGTGATTTGGAGACAAAAACTACTGAACAATATTTTGATGCACAAGCCAATACTTTTTTAGCTGACCGTTATATAAAAGGAACCTGTCCGAATTGTGCTCATACCGAGGCATATGGTGACCAGTGTGAGAAATGTGGTAAGAGTTTAAGTCCTGAGGAATTAATAAATCCAGTGAGTACTTTAAGTGGAAATGCGCCAATTAAGAAAGAAACGACACATTGGTATTTACCTTTAAATAGACATGAAGATTTTTTACGTCAATGGTTATTGGAACAACATGCTGGTGATTGGCGACCAGCTGTAATTGGTCAATGTAAAAGTTGGATTGAAGGTGGGCTGCAACCACGTGCTGTAACGCGCGATTTGGATTGGGGTGTCAAAGTACCTGTAGCAGGAGGAGATGGAAAAGTTTTGTACGTATGGTTTGATGCCCCTATCGGATACATTAGCGCAACCAAGCAATGGGCATTAAATAATGATAAGGACTGGAAGCCTTATTGGAACGATCCTGAAACAAAGTTGGTTCATTTTATTGGCAAGGATAACATTGTGTTTCACTGTATCATTTTCCCTGTGATGTTAAAATTGCATGGAAATATTTTACCTGAAAATGTGCCTGCCAATGAGTTCATGAATTTAGAAGGTGACAAAATGAGTACTTCACGCGGATGGAGTATTGAAATGGATGATTATATCAACAAATGGATTAAAAAAGAAAATGGTGGAGAATCCTTAGCGGATTGTTTACGTTTTTATTTAAACTCCATAGCCCCGGAATCAAAGGACAGCGAGTTTACTTGGAAAGGTTTCCAGGATGCTGTAAATGGTGAGCTGGTAAGTATTTTTGCGAATTACGTGAATAGAACTTGGGTGTTAATGCACAAATTGACAAAAGGAAAAGTACCAAAAATTCATACAGAATTTTTAGATGAGGATGACAATGCACTTTTGGCTGCAGTAAAGGAAACGAAAGAAAAAGTAACCACTTTATTAGAGCAATATAAGTTTAGAGATGCACAGTTTGAAGTGGTGAACCTTGCTCGTTTGGGTAATCAATATATGCAAAAAAAGGAACCTTGGATTTTAGCTAAAAATTTAGATACCGATCCTACTGCACAAGCTAAGATTGACAACTGTATGCATGGCTGTTTGCAATTAACTGCTAACCTAGCTATTTTAATTAATCCATTCCTTCCTTTCACAGCTAAGAAAATGTGTCACTTAATGAAAGTGGTTGACCGTATGTTAGAATGGGAAAACGCGGGTAAATTTGATTTATTAAAAGTGGGTTATAGCTTACGTCCACCTGAATTATTATTTAGAAAAATTGAAGATGAAGAAATCGCTGCTGAATTAGCTGAATTAAAAGCAAACGCAGAAGCCAAAAAAACGAAAATGGAAACTACCAATACAAACGCAACTGCAACAACTGAAAAAAGCAGTTCAAACGAAAATGGCATCGCACCTTTAAAGCCGGAAATTGTATTTGACGATTTTGGTAAAATTGATTTGCGTGTTGGCACTATCGTTGAAGCAAAGAAAGTTGAGAAAGCAGATAAATTATTAGAATTGTTAGTAGACTTAGGATTTGAAAAAAGAACCATTTTATCTGGTATCGCTATGCATTTTAATCCTGAAGATATTGTTGGGAAGCAAGTCACAATTGTTGCAAACTTAGCACCACGTAAAATGCGCGGCATTGAAAGTAAGGGTATGATTTTAATGGCCGAGGATGCACAAGGAAAATTATACTTTGTAAGTCCTAGTGAAGCTATTGCATCGGGAAGTACCATTGCTTAATGCATAAATCTCTTTATAAATAACATTAGAACATACTACCTAGCAAGAAGGCTCCCATCGGGAGCCTTCTTTATTAAACAAGCAATCGAAAAGAGACTTTAAATCAAATTAAAACGAAATACATTCTTTTAACTCTTTCTCCGTATAAGCTAAACCATGTTGTTTTAAAACATCGTCTGGTACACCATTCCATTGATTTGGTTGGTTACCCATATAACCTAAATCCTTTACACCAATTTCAGATGTATAAAATCCAGTGGTTACTAAATCACGCATTTTATTAAAGAAGCTAACACCTTGTGCTACTTCTGGTTTTGCTTTTTTAGGATATGCAATTTCATCTACGATACCTATTTGTTGTTCATGGGTACAACTTACAAATGACTTGCCGTGTTTATTAAAACTATGTAAATCCAACCATCTTAAGCCACCACGAACAGGCACTTGATGCTCCGGCATATCTTTAACAATAAACTCGATAAACTCTGGCACTTTAGCTTCAGATGCTGAACCACTTGTTGCATCCTTTGGCATAATAATATCACCTAACACGGTGATAGTAGCCATTTCATGCTCGTCAAAAAACTTTGGCTCAGCATTTACTTTCACTAAATAGTCTTTCTCCTCCTGCATTCTATCTTCATCAGTTACAACTGCAACTGTGGTGCTTGCGCTTTTACAAGCTTCAACTAAGACGCTTGTAGAAACGGTGCCAATGAACATGGCTTTGAGGGAACTTCTTCTATCCATAATATGTTAATTTAAAAAATTATAAATTTTAATGCGTTAATGGATTATAAATTTTGCTTTTGGTCGTGTATCACTTGCTTTTGAAAATATAAGCAAGTGTTACACTTGTTTTATGATTTTAAAACAAAATTATAAATTTTGCTTTTGTAACTGATCCAATATATACTCAGAAGTACGCATTGATAAAGCTAAAATAGTCCATGTGATATTTTTATCGGCTTGTGAAGTAAACACCGATCCATCCACACAGAATAAATTATTACAATCATGTGCTTGACCCCATTTGTTCAATGGTGAAGTCTTTTTATCGTTACCCATACGAACGGTACCCGCTTCGTGTATGATATTTCCTGGATTTGATAAACCATAATTATTGCTTGCATCATCTGAGTCGCCCCATGTAATAACAGCGCCCATTTCGTGCATAATTTCACGGAAAGTTTCCTTCATGTGCTTTGCTTGTTTGATTTCATATTCTGAATTCTTACAATCAAATTTTAATACTGGGATGCCATATTTATCTACTACCTCTGGATCAATTTTACAATGGTTTTCAAAACGTGGAACTGCTTCACCACGACCTCCCATTCCTACTGTAGCACCATAAAAGAATCGAACATCTTCTTTTAATGAACTACCATATCCACCTTCTTCTTTGGTTTTTCCATTTACTTGGAACTTACCATTTAAACCTTGCATGCCCATACCAAAACCATAACTAGGTTGGCTCATACCTCCCCAATATTCAATATGGTATCCACGAGGAAAATCTAATTTTTTATTGTCCAACCACCAAGGCGTATAAACGTGCATACCGCCAACTCCGTCTTCATTGTAGCGCTTACGTCCCATTAAGTTTGGTATTACACCACCTAATGCAGCACCTGTAGAATCGTGTAAATAGTGACCTACTACACCACTACTATTCGCTAAACCATTTGGATGTTTTTGTGATTTTGAATTCAATAATAAACGAGCGGTTTCACAAGTACTTGCACCTAGGATAACCACTTTAGCATTTATTTGATATTCTTGTTTGTCATTTTTATTTACATAAGAAATGCCTACAGCTTTTCCTTCTTTGTCTGTCAATACTTCACGCGCCATAGCACCGGTGATTAAATCAACATTGCCTGTTAACACAGCAGGACGAACTAATACAGAGGATGATGAAAAGTCACCATACACTTTACAAGAACGATTACATTGACCACAATAAAAACATGCACCACGTTCGTCATTTATTTTTTTAGTCAAAATAGATAAACGAGAAGGGATTACTGGAATGTTAATGCCAGTAGCAGCTTTCTTAAACATCAACTCGTGTAAACGTGGTTTAGGAGGCGGTAAGAAAATACCATCAGGGTCATTTTCCAATCCTTCATTAGTTCCGTAAACACCAATTAACTTGTCAATTTTATCGTAGTAAGGTTTTACATCTTCGTATCCAATTGGCCAGTCATCGCCCAATCCATCAATACTATGTCTTTTAAAATCTTTAGGTCCGAAACGAAGTGAGATACGTCCCCAGTGATTGGTACGACCTCCAACCATTCTTGCTCTCCACCAATCAAAATGATCGGAACCTTTTGTTTGTGTATATGGCTCGCCATCAATTTCCCAACCCCAGTAGCAACCATCAAATTCACCGAATGGGCGAAATTTTGAACTTGCTCCACGACGAGGTGAATCCCATGGATTTTTTAATTGTGCTGAATTTTTTGCTGGATCATAATCGGGACCTGCTTCCAATAAACATACTTTAAGTCCTGCTTTAGCTAAGACATATGCAGCCATTCCACCACCAGCACCTGAACCCACAATAACAGCGTCATATTTTTTAGGCGCTACTTTAACTTGAAAATCTGACATAAGGCAATCGTTTTTCTAATGTGATTTGAACTATGAATTTAATGAATTATTTAAATGGTTCGTGATTTTTTTTATGAATGTTTTTGCAAAAAAAATACCCGCTAAAAAAGCGGGTATTGAAATTTATTGTTGTTTCACAATGGACTAACTACAGCCCATGCTTGTTCCACAGTTTAAGCATTTGTAACAAGTACCGCTACGGATAGTGATGTGTCCACAAGTGCTGCATGCTGGCGCATCGCTTTGCATGCTCTTAGCTGCTGCAGTTACGTTATCCATAGTGCCACCTTCATTAACTGCTGCCGCTACATTTGCTTTTTGAGCTGTTGCTGGCGCAGCTGCAGGCGCTGTTACGCGAATGCTGCTTAATTCAGGCTTTCCCACTAATGTAATGTCACTAGCATCACCTAAGTTTTCAACTGTTGGTTTATCTAATACATGAACTAAATCAGTTCTTCCTAAATATTCATATGCTAATGCACGGAATATAAAGTCAACGATAGATGTAGTTGTTTTAATATTTGGATGATCCACCATACCTGATGGTTCAAACTTAGTGAATACGAATTTATCAACGAACTCTTCTAATGGCACACCATATTGTAAGCCAACTGAAATAGAAATAGCGAAACAGTTCATTAAGCTACGTAAAGTAGAACCTTCTTTTGCCAAGTCAATGAATAATTCACCAACTGTTCCGTCATTGTATTCGCCTGTTCTCAAGAATAATACTTGACCACCAATTCTTGCTTTTTGTGTAAAGCCACGACGCTTAGCTGGCAAGGATTTGCGCTCTACAATGCGAGATAATTGACGCTTCAATACAGTGTCTGTTGAAGTTGTCATTCTCTTTTGAACTTCTTCTAATAATTCATCCACTGTTAAATTGCTTAAGTCAACTAATTGAGAACCTGCTTCTGCTGCTACTTCAGTTTCGCCTTCAGCGTCTTCAGTTTTCTTTTTCTTATCTGATTTTGTAGACAATGGTTGGCTTAATTTAGAACCATCACGGTATAAAGCGTTTGCTTTTAAACCTAATTCCCAACTCATTAAATAACAGTCAGCAATTTCTTCAACTGTAGCTTCGTTTGGAAGATTGATTGTTTTTGAAATCGCACCAGATAAGAATGGTTGACAAGCAGCCATCATTCTGATATGACCATGTGCATGAATGTATCTAACTCCTTTTTTACCGTTTTTATTTGCACAATCAAATACTGGTAAATGTGCAGGATCTAAGTCCGGTGCACCTTCTACCGTCATGGTACCGCAAACATAATCGTTTGCTGCATCAATTTGATCTTCTGTAAATCCTAAAGCTTCTAATAAATTAAAGCTCCAGTCAGCAAACTCTTCTTCCTTGAATCCTAATCTTGTTAAACAAGCGTCTCCTAAAGTGAAACGGTTAAAGATGAATCCTATTTCGAATGCAGATTTTGCTGCGCCATTTAATTTAGTTACTTCTTCTTGTGTAAATCCTTTGGCTAATAAAGAAGCATCATTAATGTGCGGTGCATTTGTAAAGCTTGCATGTCCTACCGCAAAATTTACGATCGCATCATTTTGAGCTTGTGTATAACCTAAGTTCTTTAAAGCTTGAGGGACTGATTGGTTGATGATTTTGAAATATCCACCGCCAGATAATTTTTTAAATTTCACTAAAGCGAAATCTGGTTCAACACCTGTTGTATCACAATCCATTACTAAACCAATGGTTCCTGTTGGAGCGATTACAGTTGTTTGTGCGTTTCTATAACCATATTTTTCTCCTAATTGAACTGCATCATCCCAAGCCTTTGTTGCAGCTTTCAATAAATAATCAGGAGTGAATTGTGCTTTAATTCCTTGAGGTTTAATTTCAATTCCAACATAAGCATCTGCATCATAAGCAGCTGCACGGTGGTTACGCATTACACGTAACATGTCTTCTTTATTTTCAGCATATTTATCAAATGCGCCTAAGAAGCTCGCCATCTCAGCAGATGTTTTGTAAGCAATACCTGTCATGATTGCAGAAATTGCACCAGCAATACCGCGTGCTTCTTCGCTATCATAAGGAATACCACTTACCATTAACATAGAACCTAAGTTAGCAAAACCTAAACCTGTAGTTCTGTAGTCATAAGATAATTGTGCTACTTCCTTAGAAGGGAACTGCGCCATTAAAATGGATACTTCTAACACAGTCTGCCATAATCTTGTAGTATATTCAAAACCTTCAACATCAAATGAGTTATCTGATTCGTTAAAGAATTTTCTTAAGTTGATAGAAGCTAAATTACATGCTGTGTTGTCTAAGAACATGTACTCAGAACAAGGGTTAGACGCATTGATACGTCCACCTTTTGGACAAGTATGCCACTCGTTAATAGTAGTATCATATTGTGTACCAGGATCTGCACAACGCCATGCAGCGTTAGCAATTTGCTCCCATACTTCTCTTGCTGGAATTGATTTCATCACACGACCATCGGTACGTGCCTTTAATTCCCAGTTACCATTTTCAGATAATGCTTTAAAGAAACTATTAGGAATACGAACTGAGTTATTTGAGTTTTGACCTGAAACAGTTGCATACGCTTCTCCTTCATATCCATTATCATATCCTGCAGCCACTAATGCAGCTACTTTATCTTCTTCTTGTACTTTCCAGTTAATGAATTCTAACACTTCAGGGTGATCTAAATCCAAACAAACCATTTTAGCGGCACGACGTGTTGTACCACCAGATTTGATTGCGCCTGCTGCACGGTCACCAATTTTCAAGAAGCTCATTAAACCACTTGAAGAACCACCACCAGATAATTTTTCGTTCGCTCCTCTAATTTGAGAGAAGTTAGTTCCTACTCCAGAACCATATTTGAAAATTCTTGCTTCTCTTGTCCATAAATCCATGATACCACCCTCATTCACTAAATCATCACTAACACTTAAAATAAAACATGCGTGCGGCTGAGGACGCTCATAAGCACTTGTAGAACGCTTTAATTGTTTGTCAATTGGATCTACATAATAGTGACCTTGTGCACCTCCTGTAATACCATAGCTTTCGTGTAATCCAGTATTAAACCATTGTGGCGAGTTAGGCACACAAGCTTGGTTTAAAATACTATATACTAATTCCTCATAGAATACTTGTGCATCATTCGACGTTGCGAAGTAACCATAACGCTCTCCCCAAACTCTCCAACAATTAGCCATACGATGTGCTACTTGTTTTACAGATGTTTCTCTGCCCAATGAACCATCGGCTTGTGGCACACCCGCTTTTCTAAAATATTTTTGCGCTAAAATGTCCGTAGCAATCTGGCTCCATTGTTTTGGAACTTCTACGTTTGTCATTTCAAACACTTTTTCTCCGTTTGGATTTTTGATTACGCTATCACGATAGTCATATTCAAATAAATCAAATGGAGACACATTGTCTTTTGTAAAGCGGCGAGAAAATTTCAATCCTTTCTCTGGGGTTTGTTTTGTTTTTGGATTAGCCATGGTCGTATTCTATTTTAAAAGGGTGTTCGTTATGTTCCCCAGTAGGTTTTTCAAAAACCTTGATGGGTAGACGAAAATATCCTTTGATTTCGACAATTCCTTTCTTGAAATATCAACAGCTGTGGAAAATTCAAGTGAACAATTCGAAAGTCCATAACACCATTGAATTCCATGATTTATCCCCACATGATGTTAGTTTCTTGAGAAAAAAAACTTCGGATTATCGGTTTTTTTTGTAATAAATATGATTGTTGCATTTACATTCCCTTAAAATTGATATTTTTGGGCATTGGGACTTGTGAATTAATCAATTAGGATCTATCATGAAACAGGATATATATAAAGGAATTTGTAACGGAAAAGCGACTGCCAACAAAGCTTTCGCTGTTTTGATAGACCCCGATAAATTAGATGAAACTGGCTTAGCTAAAACAATTGCCTTAGCGGTTGAAGCTAAAGTTGATTACTTTTTTGTGGGTGGTAGTTTAGTGGTTACCGACACTTTAGACAAGGTGGTTTCTGCCATTAAAGAAAAATGCAATATCCCTGTTATTTTATTCCCCGGCTCCCCTGACCAAATCACACCTAAAGCTGACGCGCTTTTATACCTGTCGCTGATATCAGGCCGTAATCCAGAATTATTAATTGGTCAGCATGTGATTAGTGCACCATTCGTAAGACAAAGTGGATTGGAAATTATGCCTGTTGGATATATGTTAGTGGATGGTGGAACGCCTACCACGGTTTCCTATATATCTAATACCAACCCAATTCCATCGAATAAAAATGATATTGCCTCTTGTACTGCTATGGCCGGCGAAATGTTAGGCTTAAAGTTAATATACATGGATGCAGGTAGCGGGGCACAAAAGGCCATACCTACTGCTATGATCGCACAAGTAGCAAAATACATTACCATCCCGTTAATTGTTGGTGGGGGTATTACTACCGCAGAGAAAGCGAAAGAAAATTGCTTAGCTGGAGCCGACGTTATTGTGGTGGGTAATGCCGTTGAAAAAGACCCCAATTTAATTAAGGAAATTGCCGCTGCCATTCACAGTTTGAACTAATTGTAAATAAACATAAGTTCCGCTCATTAGAAACTCATCATTTCCTTGAACTTCACCGTTTGACGACGACTAATTTCAATTTTTTCACCACCTTTTAGTTCAACAAGCAATCCTCCATTAAAATAAGGCTCGATTTTTTCAATCCAATGAAGGTTAATAATATGTTTGCGATTAGCCCTAAAAAAGACGCGCTCATCCAAACGGTCCTCCAATGCATTCAATGATTTTAAGATGAGTGGCTTATGTATAGAGAAATAAACTTTGGCATAATTTCCAACGCTTTCAAACAATCTTATTTCTGCTAATTTAACGAACCAACATTTTTCTCCGTCCTTCACAAATACTTGATCGGCTTCGGTTAATGGTCCTCGATTCGAGCCTAATAAACTTGATTGTTCTAAATTAATTTCAGTTTGCAATTTTTGAATCGCATCGGCTAAACGTAACGGGTCAATTGGTTTTAATAAGTAGTCCAAAGCGTTTACTTCAAAAGCTTTTAAAGCAAACTCATCATATGCAGTAGTAAAAATAACCCTCGGTGCTTTTTCTAATTCTGCTAATAAATCAAAGCCCGTTTTCCCAGGCATTTGAATGTCCAAAAAAATTAAATCAGGTCGTGCTATGTCGATTTTTTCGACACCTTCATCCACATTGCTCGCTTCATCCACAATTTGTATTTCAGGATATTGTTCCAATAATTTTTTCAACTCATTTCTTGCCAAACGCTCGTCGTCCACAATGATTGCTTTAATAGGAATAGTAGGCATGATTTATTTTTTAACTTATGGTTCTAATGAATGGGTATTACTAATTTGGCTGTTACTTGGTTCTGCTCACATTGAAAAATTTCAAATAAAGCTTCCCCTTGGTATAAAATATTTAAACGTTCTCTGGTACTTTGTAAGCCAAAACCGTCATTTTCAGATGGTTTCAAAAGGCCTGTATTTATTACTTTTAACTCCAATTTATTATGCTCAAATTTGGATACAATTTTAATCGTACAATCGCCGGGTTGCTTGCCCAGTCCGTGTTTTATAGCATTCTCTACCAAAGTTTGAAGCATCATTGGAGGCAATTGATTTTGCAAAGTGGCTGGATCAATGTCATAAATAATTTTTAACCTATCTGCAAATCGAATGTATTCTAGTGCTAAATAATCTTGCACAATGGCTAGCTCTTTTTCAAGGCTTGTGACTTCCACTTTATTGCTATGAATACTACTTCTTAAAATATTACTTAACTCCGTAATGGCTTGTCTTGAGCGCTGTGGATCCTCGTCCACCAATGCACGTATACTATTTAAGGCATTAAAAATAAAATGCGGATTAATTTGTGACTTAATCGTTTTTAATTCTAATTCTTTGATGAGCGTTTCTAATTTAATTTTTTTAATTTCTTCTTTATTAGAAAACTCAATATAATGCCATAAAATATAAATTGAAATCCAAACAAAAAAAATGGGTGTATCTAATATCAATCCAAATAACAAGCGTTTTACAACCCTTCCTCCATTCCAGTTTTGGATAATTGCATCTAAGGAAAATATAAAACGATTGCTTTCGGTTTTTGCCATGTCTCTGCCAGGTTCAAATAATCTAAGCACTTCAATTAAACAACTATTTATAAGACTATAAGAAAAGGAAAAAAACATCACCAATAAAAAAATCTTCCACCATTGTTTCGACGGTGTTGGAGGTTTTAATTTATTTAAAGTAATTGCATTTCTTAAAAAATGTGTCATCAAAACACCCAACATTACGCTCATTACTATGCGTTGTAAAAAGGCAAAGCTTATTTGCCTTTCCAATACATAGGCAAATAGGAAAATGGTGAGCGCATAGCTTACCCAACCCCCAATTTGACAAATCCAGTATATGGAATGCTGCTTTTTAATCATACCCGAATTTACTTAATAAACCCTCCCTAAATGGCCATTTAATAGATTAATGGCAAAATGCATAGATGAGTGGGTGTACTAAATAATGCTTAAACTTTTCGCTTATATTTATGTTATTAACTTACTTTTACTCAACAAATATCGAGCATGCATTTTGAGGCGGGTCCTATATTGAAAACAATTGATTCTCCTAGTGACTTAAAAAAAGTTTCTAGAGATAAGCTACATCAGGTATGCGATGAACTAAGACAATATATTATTGATGTTGTTAGCGTTCAAGGTGGTCATTTTGCCTCAAGCCTTGGTGTTGTTGAATTAAGTGTTGCCCTTCATTATGTTTACGATACTCCGTTTGATCAATTAGTTTGGGATGTAGGGCATCAAGCCTACGGACATAAAATATTGACGGGTCGTCGAGATGCATTTGTGTCAAACAGAAAATATAACGGATTAAGTGGCTTTCCAAAGCGTTCTGAAAGCCCATATGATACTTTTGGAGTGGGGCATTCGTCCACCTCTATCTCTGCTGCATTGGGTATGGCTATGGCGGCAAAATATAAAGATGAAAACAGAAAGTCTGTAGCCATTATCGGAGACGGTTCTATGACAGCGGGTATGGCATTTGAAGCAATGAATCATGCTGGCGTTGCGGATAGCGATGTGCTCATTATTTTAAATGACAATTGCATGAGCATTGACCCGAATGTGGGTGCCTTAAAAGAATATTTAACGGATATAAGTGTATCACCAACTTACAATAAATTCAGAGACGAACTTTGGCAATTAATGGGGAAACTCCCTGTTGGCAAGCATTTCACTAGAGAGATGGCTTCAAAGGTAGAAGCTGGATTAAAAGGAGTAGTTTCAAAAAGCAGTAATTTATTTGAAGCATTACAATTAAGGTATTTTGGACCAATTGATGGTCATAACATCACTAAATTAGTTGACACTTTAAAAGATTTACGCGAAATTCCAGGGCCTAAAATTTTACATATTTTAACCGTAAAAGGTAAGGGTTACGAATTGGCCGAAAAAGACCAAACTAAATGGCATGCTCCTGGCTTGTTTGATAAATTAACAGGTGAGATTGTTAAGAAAAAAATTGAAACACCACAGCCTCCAAAATACCAGGACGTATTTGGACATAGTATTTTAGAACTTGCTGAAAATAATCCAAATATCATGGGCGTAACACCGGCTATGCCGAGTGGGTCTTCCCTAAAATTTATGATGGAAGCTATGCCTCATCGTGCTTTTGATGTAGGAATTTGCGAACAACACGCCGTAACCTTAAGTGCCGGTTTAGCAACACAAGGATTAAAAGTGTTCTGTAATATTTATAGTTCATTCATGCAACGTGCTTACGACCAAGTAATACATGACGTTGCGCTACAAAAACTACCTGTCGTATTTTGTTTAGACCGTGCAGGATTAGTTGGTGAGGACGGACCAACACACCACGGTTGTTATGATATTGCCTTTTTCAGATGTATTCCTAATATGATCATTGCAGCACCAATGAATGAGCAGGAGTTACGTAATTTGATGTTCACAGCACAATTACCAAGCACCAATTTGCCATTTGTAATAAGATACCCTCGTGGAGAAGGTGTAATGGTTGACTGGAAAAAACCATTTGAAGAATTGACCATTGGTAAAGGAAGAAAATTAAAAGACGGAAAGGATATTGCCATACTTTCATTCGGACATCCAGGAAATTTTGCGCAAACAGCTATTCGACAATTAAGAATCGATGGCATTGATCCTGCACATTATGATATACGTTTTATAAAACCTTTGGACGAAGCACTTTTACATGAGGTATTCCAAAACTATGATAAAATTGTAACCGTAGAAGACGGTACCATTGTAGGAGGAGTAGGTGCAGCCATTTTAGAATTCATGAACGCGCACGGCTACCAAAGTCAAATTAAGATTTTAGGTATACCTGATGCAATTGTTGAGCACGGAAGTTTAAAAGAATTACAACAAGAATGTCATTATGATGCGAATGCTATTGCCGATGCAGTAAAAACATTACTAGGGCAAATGGTATTAACAGAAGGGTAATTTCCTGCTCTCTATTTTCAAAAAAACTTTCTATGATTAATTCAAACTTGGATCAAAATCTCCATCGGCATTTGATGTAGGCTCATCCTTAAAGGCTTCTAAATCAGCCTTTGTTTCCCATGCATCAAAAGCATCAACATGGCCTGGCTCCAAGTCCTCTTCTCTATTTTCATTCCATTCGATAATGAAATTATTGCGACCCTCTCCCACTAGTAATTTCATATACTTTTGTTGAGAAAGTTCTAAGATTGATAAGAATAAAAATAAGGCGTGTACGCGGTCCTCACAAATGTCAAAAACCTTTTCAAAGGAAACTGTTTTTTCAAGTGCTACTAAATCTAACAAATGCGTTCTACTTCCTTCCATTGTGTAGTTATAACGAACTACCGTATGTACAGGTTTAAATTGTCGATCCTGTAAACGCAGCATTACCTTTTCAAACGACTTCATTAATTTAAATAAAGTCACCGTTTGTAATTCAGTTCCTTCTGCAGCTTCTTCACCCACCAATGACATTTCCTGTTGAATATTTCCACGCTTCAACATGAGCATTCTTAATGCTTCCAAATCAGCCATTTGAACTGCGGCTTCTTTGTATTTTTTGTACTCTAAAATTTTATCAATTAATTCTTGTCTTGGGTCAATTTCATTTCCTTGCGCATCAATTTCTTTTCTTGGCAATAAAAGCTTTGCCTTAATACGCATTAAAGTAGATACGAATAAAATGAATTCACTACTTAATTCAATATTTAACTTGTCTTGATTATGAATAAAATCCAAAAAATCATTTATAATTTTCGTGATTTGAATATTATAAATATCCATTTCATCGCGCTCAATAAAAAATAATAAAAGATCAAAAGGACCTTCAA
The DNA here is from genome assembly GCA_039798645.1 of Bacteroidota bacterium. GTDB lineage: Bacteria > Bacteroidota > Bacteroidia > Chitinophagales > Chitinophagaceae > Sediminibacterium. Next base: position 2,839 of record JBDKFR010000092.1, on the reverse strand, counting down.
ATTGGTCCACTTTAATCGAATAATTGGCATGTTGACTCATAGTTTACAAAGAAAAGGAAACCGCCGTAAATTCCCTTCAATTAGCCAACTATTTATCCACCTTTTAAGCGAAAAATAGCCATCTTTGTGTGAAATTTAACTGAATGTTTAATAAGTGGGCTAACTGGCTGGTTTTTTCGCTCCTTTCCATTATTTGGGGCAGTTCCTTTATTTTGATGAAAGAAGGTTTAAAGGCCTTCACCCCCTACCAGGTTGCCTCTTTAAGAATGTTGTCGGCAGGTTTAATCTTATTGCCTTTTGCCCTAAAAGCCTTTAAGAATATCCCCACTAAAAAAATGGGATTGGTGGTCTTATCTGGCATCCTTGGGAATTTTATTCCAGCCTATTTGTTTTGCATTGCTGAAACCCAAATTGATAGTTCATTGGCTGGCATTCTTAATTCTCTGACGCCCATGTTTACGATCATTGTTGGCGTACTTTTTTTTAACGTACAAACCAATAAAGTAAAGATAATTGGGATGATTATTGGATTTGTTGGACTTAGCTTTTTATTGGCTTCTGGCAAAGATGTTAGCTTTCACAATCTATCCTACGCTGCATTGGTATTATTGGCTACCTTATTTTATGGTATCAATGTGAACATTGTTGGCAGGTATATGCAAAATATGGGCTCTCTAAATATCGCATCTGTTGCATTTGTGTTTTTAATCATTCCATGCATCTTCATCTTATATTTTACAGGTTATTTCAAGTTACAATTTAGCGACCCTGTTGTTTTGCACTCTTTATTGGCAAGTATTTTATTAGGTATCGTAGGCACTTCTATTGCCACCATTTTATTTTATTATTTAGTTAAGCGTGCTGGTATTTTATTCGGATCGCTTGTAACTTATGGAATACCCGTTATTGCTGTAGCTTGGGGCTTATTTGACGGCGAGTATTTGAATATCATTCAAGTAGCGAGTCTAGGTCTCATCCTAATGGGCGTGTATATTGTAAACAGAGGTAGATTTGATTTCTTTAAAAAAGCATCCACTTAAAATTCATCTACTTACTAATAAGTTTACATAAAAATGCCCTCAAGATTTTTACTTAAAGGGCATTTTTTATTTTTTATAAACAGGTATATTAAACCGTCATAATTTCTTTTTCTTTCGCTTCTAAATGCTTTTCAACCATTGCAATATGCTTATCGGTTAAAGCTTGAATTTCATCCTCAGCGCCTTTGCAAATATCTTCGCTCGTACCGTCTTTTTGTAGTTTCTTAACTTTCTCAATATGATCTCTACGAATATTGCGGATGGCAATTTTGCTGTGTTCCCCTTCGCCGGCTGCCTTTTTATATAATTCCTTACGACGCTCTTCCGTTAACGGAGGCATAAATAATCTAATATTTACACCGTCATTTTGAGGAGTAATGCCAATATTTGCAGCCATAATGGAGCGTTCAATTAAAGCCAACATGTTTTTTTCCCAAGGCTGTATGCTAATGGTACGGGTGTCTAGTACTTGAACATTGGCAACCTGACTAATTGGGGTTGGTGTACCATAATAATCAACATTGATGCCTTCTAAAATGGATGGAGATGCTTTTCCAGCCCTGATTTTAGATATTTCGATTTCTAAGTGATTAATGGCTTTTTTCATTCCAGCCTCTGCCTCTGTTGTAATTTTTACTAATTCCTCTGACATAAATTGAATTATTTGAGTATACAAAGCTAAGCAAATCATAGTATTCTACATAAGTCTTTTTTTTATCTATCTTTGCCAACATAGAAATAATTTATATGACAACATCAGAATTAACAAAAATTGCTTCTCAAGTAAGAAGAGATATCGTAAGAATGGTTCATGCACAACAAAGTGGACACCCAGGTGGATCATTAGGTTGTACCGACTTTTTAACAGCACTTTATTTTAAAGTAATGAAAATTGATACTCAATTTAAAATTGACGGAATCAACGAAGATTTATTTTTCTTATCTAATGGTCATATATCTCCCGTATTTTATTCGGTATTAGCAAGATCAGGTTATTTTGATGTGAAAGAATTAGCCACTTTTAGAAAAATTAATTCACGATTACAAGGTCATCCAACTACACACGAAGGACTACCTGGTATTAGAATTGCGAGTGGTTCCTTAGGTCAAGGCATGAGTGTTGCTATTGGTGCAGCACTTACTAAAAAATACAATGGTGACGATAGAATTATTTATTCATTACATGGTGATGGCGAATTACAAGAAGGTCAAAACTGGGAAGCCATTATGTTTGCTGCTCATAATAAAGTTGACAACTATATTGCTACTATCGACGTGAACGGTCAACAAATTGACGGACCTTTAAGTAAGGTTTTAAACTTAGATAATTTAGAAGATAAATTCAAAGCCTTCCATTGGACTGTATTACATATGGATGGACATAATATCGAAGAAATTGTTGCTACTTTAGATAAAGCTAAATCATTGACTGGACAAGGAAAGCCAATCGTTATTTTAATGAAAACCACTATGGGTAAAGGTGTCGACTTTATGGAAACCGGCCACGAGTGGCATGGTATTGCTCCAAATGATGAACAATTAGCTAAAGCCTTAGGACAACTAGAAGAAACACTTGGGGATTATTAATCCTTTCAAATAAAAATAAAAAAAGCCACAGCAAAAGTTGTGGCTTTTTTTATTACCCTAATCGTTTGACCCTAAACGATACGTTCGTAAATTTTTGCTGCTGCCTTGCGTGATGGGATCCATCCTGCTAATAATGCAATGACGATTACAAGTGACATGATGGATATATAATCAATTAACATGGGTTGTATTGGATAATAGTCAATTATAAA
>JBDKFR010000091.1:0-6256 GCA_039798645.1 Bacteroidota bacterium | reverse complement strand
TTGTTATATATTATGGTGATTATATACCTGACACTCCTTCAATATATCCAGGAGAAGAACAATGGCGTGCTGCTTTAACAATGGCTAAATTATGGAGAGATAAAGTAAATCAATATGGTGGCGATGTTACTTTGATAAGATTGCCAGAAATTGGATTAAAAGGTAACACGCATTTCCCAATGTCTGATTTAAACAATGTTGAAGTTGCTAATGTTATGTTTGAATTTTTAAAGAAAAAGCACTTAGATTAATTTGAAATGATTTGTGAGGAAAACACCCACTAAAATCGGTTAAAATCGTTTGATTTCAGTTTTGTGAAAATATAACTCACTATAAATCATCACTATTCCAATAACCTTTTCATAATTAAACATGTTTAATGATTAATATCATATGTCGTTCTTATAAAAAAGAAAAAAGATTCTTATTACCTTTGCATCGATTTGAAATACACATTTGTCATAATATTAATTACTGCACTGATGGCACAAACCTTTTCAAGGTCTATTGCCATGGCTGATTATATGGTGAATCTAGAGGCATATAAAAAAGCCTGTGTGAATAAGGCAAAACCCATGCTGCATTGTAATGGTAAGTGTCAGATGCTAAAGAAAATGAAGAAACAAGAAGGCGAAAATGGAACAAATGCACCTGCGCCTAAATTCAATCAATTGGAAGTAGTTTTATCTTCTAAATCATTTTTTCCTATCCTTACTTTTATAGCTACAAATAATGACTCTTCTTATTACACCTATACAGACGACTTTTCGTCTAATTATTTAGGGGCAATCTTTCATCCTCCAGGGGCATAGTTTTTAAAGCTAATCATAGTATTAGCTAGACTACATTTTGAACTTAAGTTCAATTTAATTTTTACTCAAATTTATTCAAATGCAGCAGCATTTTCAAAATGATGCTGAACGCAAGTCTGTATACAAACGTATGTATAGACTTAGTACAGTATTATTAATTATAGTATTAGGCACTATGGGCGCCTTGATGTATTTATTTTTCAATAAATAAACTTAACAATGAAAAAATCGATTTTATATATATTAACCATTGCATTGTCTTTAAATGCAATGTCACAGGATAAAAACAAAGGAACTTCAGATACGATTAGATTAAATAAATTAGAAGATGTAATTGTCACTGCAAATAAACGTGAAGAAAGCATCATTAAAGTAAATACGTCCATTACTTCACTATCTTCAAAAAAAATAGAAGATACAAGAACATGGGGATTAAGTGGTCTTTCTGCTTTAGTGCCTAATTACAATTATCAAGAGCTAGGCGTCTCTTTTCAACAAATTCAGGCAATTAGAGGTATACAAGTATTTAGCGAAAACCCAGCCGTATCTACTTATATCGACGATGTAAATAATATTGATATTTTGGCAAATGGTTTTGCATTTACTGATATTGAAAGAATTGAGGTATTAAGAGGGCCACAAGGAACTTTGTATGGTCGTAACGCTATGGGTGGGGTTGTAAATATTATTACAAAAAAACCAACCAACAAAACAAGTGCTTTTGGTGAACTAAGCTTTGGTAATCTTGGTTTACAACGATACAGCACTGGTTATAAAACACCTATTATTAAGGATAAATTATTCTTTGGAATAAATGGCTTATATCAAACGCAAGAAGGATTTCTTAAGAATGATATAACAGGCACATCAGCCATGGATACAAAATTAAATGGCAAGACCGTTGGCGGGGAACAAAATTTATACGGCAATGTATATTTGAAATGGTTGCCAACTAGTCGCTTTAATTTAACATTGAATGTTAAAGGACAAAAAGACAAAAGTGACAACTCTGGATTCATGGTATCACAGTCTAGTGATACTTATGCATTTGAAAATCCTGACAAAATCAATTTAGCTAGAATTGCTAAACATGAAAGAGCTATTTTAAACAGTTCAATAGTTGCAAAATATTTTGCGTCCAATTACACTTTAACCTCCATATCTGCTTTACAAACCATTTCTTTTGGCTTTCAAGATTTAGATTTCCCAGGTATTTACCATTCCTATTATAATGGTAAAATAGGGGAATTGTTGCCTCCTCAAAAAGTATGGAGTGAAGAATTTAGAATCAATTCAAATTCTGAAGCGAAGTTACAATATACTGCAGGTGTTTATTGGTTCTCTCAAAAAGGGTATGAACCAACTACCAATACAGCGTATGAACTATCTGAAATGGAAGCGACCATGTTTGGGTTATCCAATGGCGCTTTTTTGATCAATAGAAATAGAAGTAATAATATTGGTATTGCGGGATTTGGTGAATTAAGCTATATGTTGACGCCTAAATTAAAAGCGACTATTGGATTAAGATATGATCATGAAAAAAGAGAAGCCATCTTCAATGGCTTTGGGGATGCTATCTTATTGAATGGAGTTGTAACTGACATTAAACCAAACATAGCTGCAAACGGAACTTATTCCGCACTTTCTCCAAAACTTTCATTAAGCTATGCTGTAAATGATCTTTCAAATATCTACGCTAGTTTCACAAGAGGGTTTAGGGCAGGTGGTATTAATGCGAGTTCATTACCTGCAGGTGTTCGCCAAACATTTGACCCGGAATTTTCTAATAATTACGAGCTTGGATATAAAGCGTTTTTATTAGATAAAAAATTAAGTGTTGGTGCTTCTGCATTCTTAATCCAATGGAAAGATTTACAATTCTATAATTTAGTGGCTCCGTTTACCTATGCTAGAGAAAATGTTGGAGATGCACAATCGGCTGGATTTGAGTTGGAGATTACTGCGATACCTGCAAAAGGACTTCAACTAGATGGTAGTTTTGGATACAATCCTACTGAATATAAAGGGTTTAACTTAAAAAGAGTCAATTACGGAACTGGTGTTGAAACAACTACTGCAATTGGTGGCAATCAACTTTCAAATGCTCCAAATCACACCTTATTCTTAGGCGCGCAATATGAATATCCAGTATCAAATACTTTAAAGTTGGTGGTTCGTGGTGAATTAAGAAATTTAGGTGCTCAATACACTGATATTCAAAATAAAATCGAACAACCATCTTATACACTTTTAAATTCAAGAGTAGGCTTAACTAGTGGAAGCTACAGTTTGTTTATTTGGGGACAAAACTTAAATAATGAGCGTTATTTAGCCTATGGTAATCCTGATAGTAGTTTTGGAAGACAAGCGAGAATTGGAGCACCAAGAACTTATGGTATCACATTAAGTGCAAAATTTTAATCAATAATCAATGCGTCAGTTGGTTGACAATATCAACTGGCGCTTTAAAATAAATCATATGAATTATAAAAAAATCATCTTCACATCTATTTTCATTTCAATTTTTTGTGGAGTTGGATTGGCCCAAAAAACCAATCCCGATAGTTTAGCAATTGGCACTGCGGAAAGACATAAAAAAATGATGGATATTTTATTTACACCTACTAAAGTGCCTATTAAAAAAATTGGCATTTTACTATATGATGGTTACAATACACTAGATGCAATGGGGCCTTATCACACACTCGCTGAAATAATGGGTGCGAAGACCTATTTTATTGCTAAGAAAAGAGGAATAGTTAAAAATCAACGTGGTTTAGAAATTAAGGTTGACAGTTCGTTTGACGATGTTACTTCTTTAGACATCTTAGTTATTCCCGGAGGTGCTGGTGAAACTTTTATGCAAACTCAAGATACAGCTACCTTAAATTGGATCCGAAAAATTGATAAAACAACAAAATACACCACTAGTGTTTGTACTGGATCATGGATATTAGGTGCTGCTGGACTATTAAAAGATAAAAACGCTACATCCAATTGGTATCGTGCAGACGAGGTTTTAAAAATGTATGGAGCTAAATTTAAAGAAGCAAGATGGGTAAGTGATGGTAAATATTGGACTTCGGCAGGAGTTTCTGCAGGTATAGACATGTCATTGGCTATAATTGATGATTTATTGGGTAGAAAGTATACGGAGTCTGTTATGTTAGATTTAGAATATGACCCCAAGCCACCCTATAATGCGGGTGTTCCTTCAAAAACGGATCCATTGGTTTTAGACATGATGAAAGAAATGTATGATATGCTCATGCTTCCTTTGATTCAAGGGGAACAAAAAAATAAGAAATAATTTTACTTTCGTATATGAAATTGAAAATTTTTACTTTCGCGATCATTCTGCCAAATTTTTATTTATTTGGTCAGACCAAAATCGACACTTCTAAAGTATATCAGCTACCAGATTTAACAATTACTGGAAGATATCAAAGAAATCAAATTGGTAACCTGCAACCAATTATAGGTACATATATTTTTGATGGCAAAAAAAGCGAAGTAATTGATTTAAAATCGATTGACGCGAATATTACTGATAAAACAGGAAGACAGATTTTTGCAAAAGTGCCAGGAGTTTTTGTTTACGATATGGATGGCACAGGGAATCAAATAAATATTTCAACTCGAGGACTTGACCCACATAGGGGTTGGGAATTCAATAATCGTAAAGATGGTATATTAATCAATTCTGATATGTATGCCTATCCTGCAAGTCATTATAGTATACCTTTAGAAAGTGTTGAAAGAATTGAATTAGTGAGAGGAACGGGTTCATTACAATATGGCGCACAATTTGGAGGCATGTTAAATTATATTACTAAAGATGGTGATACTTCAAAAAAATTAAATTTCGAAAATTATACTACTATTGGTTCGTATAATTTAAAGAGTACTTATAATGCAATTGGAGGGAAAATTGAAAAATTTAGATACTATACTTATTTCACAAAAAAGTCAAGAGATGGTTATAGGAATATTGAACATACAGACTATGATGCACAAGGTATCATAATTAATTATGATATTTCGTATAAAGTATCAATAAGGGGTGAATGGGCGAGGTCTTTTTACTTATATAGGATTCCGGGGCCATTAACGGATGCAATGTTTGAAGTCGATCCAAAATTCGCAACTCGTTCTAGAAATTACTTTAGTCCAACCATCAATGTACCATCGATCAAACTAAAATGGAGAATAACAGATAAAACCAATTTTGAATTCACAAGTTCTGCATTAATTGGTGCCAGAAATTCAGTTTTATTTGATAAACCAGCCACAATAAAAGATAGTATCAATTTTACAACTAATCAGTATAATTCTAGACAGGTTGATATTGATCAGTTTAATAGTTACACTAATGAGTTAAGGTTATTACAAGGTTATAAATTAGGTAGTCAGCATGGTAATGTGGCATTAGGCATTCAAATTATGAATAATAATTTACATAGAAGGCAACAAGGAAAGGGAACTACAGGTAATGATTATGATTTAAATTTAATAAATCCAATTTGGGGAAGAGATATAAATTTTAAAACTCAAAACTCCTCGTTTTTTGCTGAAAACAATTTTAGATTAACCAATAAATTTTCGATTAATACCGGTGTTAGATATGAAGTAGGAAGTAGTAAAATGAGTGGAGTTATTATTTATTATCCAACAGACAAAATTCCACTTGAATTAAAAAGGAACTTTGCCCTTTTTGGAACTTCATTTAGTTATAAACAAACAGATAATATAGAATTTTATGGAGGGATAGCACAAACTTATCGTCCCATGATTTTCAAAGATTTAATACCAACAGAATCATTCGAAAAAGTTGATCCAAATATAAAAGATGCCAATGGGTACAATGCTGAAATTGGAACTCGTGGAACTATAGGTTTTATTAAATGGGATATAACTGCTTTTCTATTGCAATATAATAATAGGTTTGGAACTATTCTTCAATCAGAAGTAAATGGTTCTATGTATACATTTAGAACAAATATTGGCAATTCAATTACTAAGGGCTTGGAAGTGTTTATTCAAGGTAATTGGATGATTGCGAATAATTTAGCAATGAATTTGTTTACTTCAACAACTTTGATGGATGGAAAATACACTAGTGGTATTATCAAATCTGGAACCTCAAACTTTAATGTAAAAGGAAATAAAATAGAAAGTGTTCCTTCTATCATATCTAGAAATGGATTAACCTTTCAATTTAAAAAAAGTAGTATTTCAACATTATATAGTTACACAACTGAAACATTCGCAGACGCTTTGAATACTAAAAATCCTTCATTAAATGGGGCTGTAGGTATTGTGCCTTCGTATGGAATCTTAGATTTAAATACTACACACAAACTATCTAGGATTTTTACCATTAAATCAACTCTGAACAATGTTTTAAATAAACAGTATTTCACTAAGAGACCCTTATTTTA
>JBDKFR010000090.1:0-9938 GCA_039798645.1 Bacteroidota bacterium | reverse complement strand
ATTATATTGGTCACTGTCCTTATGGTTATACTAACCTCAGAAGAAAGGAGAAAGCAAAGTACCATGAATATGTAATCAATGAGGAAGGCAAGTTTATGAAAATGGGTTTTAAATGGAAAGCGGAAGGTAAATGGAGTAATAAGGAGATCGTTGAGCGACTTCGTAAATTAGGAGCAACCATTGAGTATAAAAGTTTTTACCGTCAAATTGGTAATCCATTTTATTGTGGTTATTTTATGAATGCATATTTCCCGGGTAAATTAATCAAGGGTCACCACCCCGCATTAGTTTCTATGGAGTTATTTATGAAAGCAAATACTGTTGCAATTACAAATCCCCATAAAGGAATTGCAAAGAAGTTTAAGGACCCCGATATGCCATTAAAATCGTTTTTAAGAAGTGAGCTCACTGGTTCGCCATTTACGGGGTATAAGCAAAAAGGGCATGTTTATTATAAAACAAGAGGTCATGCTGAGCCGGTCAATGAAAAAGCATCGACTATTAATAAGTTGTTTATGGAGGAGCTGGATAAATACAAAATTGAAGCTGCTCACATTGCTGCCATAGAAACGCAAGTAAAGGAAATTGTGTCGCAGAAATTTACCGATAAATTGCAAGAGGATGTTTCCAGAAAAAAAAAGCTAACTGAATTGAATGATAAAATGGAATCACTTGAAGAAAGGTTTATCAATCAAGAATTAACCAAGGAGCTTTTTGATAAATACCGACTTAAATACCTGAATGAAAAGAAGCAATTAGAGGAGGAAAATGTCAAAGGTGATTTTAAGAGTTCGAACTTAGAAAAAGCAGTAAAAAATGGTTTGGAAATTTTGCTAGACCCTTTACAGTTGTGGGTTTCCTGCGACTATGATGATAAGCAACGATTACAATATTTGCTATTCCCAGAGGGAATGAGGTATGATAAGGAAAATAAGCGAGTTCGAACTCCAAGAGTGAATAGTGTCGTCTCTCTAATATCAATCGTAGCAAGGGTTTCGGAGGAAAATGAGAAAGGCTACCTCGTTGGAAGTAGCCTTGATTCTCGTTTCGTAGAGCGTACGGGAATCGAACCCGTATTACCAGGATGAAAACCTGAGGTCCTAACCGTTAGACGAACGCTCCATTCAGATTTTTTCAATCGGGTTGCAAAAATAGGACGCAAACGCTTTACTGCCAAATCATTTTATATCTTTTTTCTCTAAAAATCGGCTAACCAGCTCTTTAAGGCAGCTAATTTTATAGAGGTCGTAATGATTGAGCGCAGCTCCGCAATCCTTTGATACAACCAATTGTTCGTATAATTCCTTGATTTTGTTGATAAATCCTGCGTTTTTTAAGTCCTTTTTTAAGCAATATTTTTAAAAAGGTGGTAACTTCGCAACTCCTATTGAAAAAATAAAAATTAATACTATGAGTTCAGTTAAAGTTGCAATCAATGGTTTTGGCCGTATCGGTCGCTTGGTTTTCCGCCAAATTTATAACATGGATGGAATTGAGGTAGTGGCTATCAATGACCTTACTTCTCCAGCTGTTTTGGCTCATTTATTAAAGTACGATAGTGCACAAGGTCGTTTTGATGCTGACGTTAAATCAACTGAGGATTCAGTGGTAGTGAACGGTCATGCAGTTAAAATCTATGCACAACGTGATCCTTCTCAAATTCCTTGGGGAGCACATAATGTTGATGTTGTTATTGAATCTACAGGATTCTTTACAGATAAAGAAAAAGCTGAATTACACATTAAAGCAGGTGCAAAGAGAGTAGTTATTTCTGCTCCAGCAACTGGTGAAATGAAAACAGTTGTATTTAATACTAACCACGAAATTTTAGATGGTACTGAAACAGTTATCTCTGGTGCTTCTTGTACTACAAACTGTTTAGCGCCAATGGCTAAAGTTTTAGAAGATAAATTTGGTATCGTTACTGGTTTAATGTTAACGGTTCATGCTTACACTAATGACCAAAATACTTTAGACGGTCCTCATCCAAAAGGTGATTTACGTCGTGCACGTGCAGCTTCTGCGAACATCGTACCTAACAGTACAGGTGCTGCAAAAGCAATTGGTTTAGTATTACCTTCTTTAAAAGGTAAATTAGATGGTTCAGCACAACGTGTTCCAACAATTACTGGTTCATTGACTGAATTAACTACTATCTTATCTAAGAAAGTAACTGCTGAAGAAGTTAACGCAGCTATGAAAGCAGCAGCAAACGAATCATTTGGTTACACTGAAGACGAAATTGTAAGTTCTGACGTAATTGGTATTTCATATGGTTCATTGTTTGACGCAACTCAAACAAAAGTGATGACACAAGGTGATGTTCAATTAGTAAAAACTGTGTCTTGGTATGATAACGAAATGAGCTATGTATCTCAGTTAGTTCGTACTGTGAAATACTTCGCTAGCAAAATTAAATAAGCTATAGTTTATAGTAAATGCCCTCGATAATTCGGGGGCATTTTTATTAAACTTGTGCTTAGCATTTTTCGAATTCTACAAATTAATTATAAACGATTTCAACTATTTAACATGAGTACTTTTAATGATTTTTCTTTTGCAGGTAAAAAGGCATTGATTCGCGTGGATTTTAATGTGCCTTTAAACGATGCTTTTGAAATTACTGACGATAACCGTATGCGTGCAACGGTGCCAACTATTTCAAAAATTTTGAAAGACGGTGGTAGCGTAATTTTAATGAGTCACTTAGGTCGTCCAAAAGACGGACCAACTGATAAATATTCTTTAAAACATATTGTTGCACATTTATCTAAATTATTAGGAGTAGATGTACAATTCGCAAATGATTGTATTGGTGCTGAAGCAGTTGATAAAGCAGGCGCTTTACAAGCAGGCCAAGTATTATTATTAGAGAACTTACGTTTTTATAAAGAAGAAGAAAAAGGCGATGTAGCTTTTGCTGAAAAATTAGCAAAATTGGGAGACGTATATGTGAATGATGCATTTGGAACAGCGCACCGTGCGCATGCATCTACAGCGATCATTGCTCAATTCTTTACTAAAGAAAATAGAACTTTCGGTTTAGTGATGGAAGGGGAAGTGGTGAGTGCAGAAAAAGTATTACATGATGCACAAAAACCATTCACTGCTATTATCGGAGGCGCAAAAGTTTCTGATAAAATTTTGATCATTGAAAATTTATTAGATCGCGCAACTGATATTATTATTGGAGGCGGTATGGCTTACACTTTCTTTAAAGCGCAAGGCGGAAAAATTGGAAAGTCAATTCATGAAGACGATCGTATGCCATTAGCATTGGAAATTTTAGCTAAGGCTAAGGCAAAAGGAGTAAATATTCATTTACCAGTTGACAATATTATTGCGGATGATTTTAGCAATGATGCAAAAACACAAAACTGTGCCAGTGGTGCAATTCCTGATGGATGGGAAGGTTTGGATGCAGGTATTGAATCAAGAAAACAATTTGCTGCTGTAATTTTAGCGAGTAAAACTATTTTATGGAACGGCCCAATGGGTGTATTCGAAATGGCTAATTTCCAAGCTGGAACAAAGGCAATCGCCGATGCAGTAGCTGAGGCTACTCAAAATGGTGCATTCAGTTTAGTGGGAGGTGGTGATAGCGTTGCCGCAGTTAACCAATTTGGTTACCACGATAAAGTAAGTTACGTGAGTACAGGTGGAGGTGCGATGTTAGAGTATTTTGAAGGCAAAACTTTACCAGGTATAGCTGCAATTAAAGGCTAATTAACCGCTGGATTTTGATGATTTGTCAGCAAAAGGCTTAATAAAAAGTTAAATAGATCCCTTAACCTAGGTTAGGGGATTTTTTTTGGCAGTCAGGGAATAAAAATTCAAGACGAAAAGGCAGAAATATACTTTGGTACTCGCTTTGCTCTATCTTTATAAACAAATACAAAACTATGTTACGCAAAAATTTAGGTTTATTCATTTTTTTAGGAGTAATCGTTATCTTATTTGGAATGGGATGTAATGGTTATAATGGCTTAGTAAGTCAAGACGAGAATGTAAATCAATCTTGGAATAATGTTCAAAGTGACTATCAACGTCGTGCCGATTTAATCCCCAATTTAGTTGCCTCTGTAAAAGGAGAAGCTAATTTTGAGAAAGGGACTTTAGAAAGTGTGATTACAGCTCGTGCAAGCGCTACTCAAATGAAGGTAGATGCTAAGGATTTAACACCTGAAAAGTTACAACAGTTCCAAGCAAATCAAGGACAATTATCACAAGCATTGGGCCGTTTAATGGTGGTTTCTGAAAACTATCCTAACCTTAAAGCAAATGAAGCATTTAGAGGTTTACAAGCTCAATTAGAAGGCACTGAAAATAGAATTAAAGTTTCAAGAAACGACTTTAATGCTGCAGTTGCTGATTATAATAAAAGAGCAAGATCTTTTCCTTTGAATTTAGTAGCTAATATGTTTGGCTTTAAAACGAAGGAAGGATTTAAGGCAGAAGAAAGTGCAAGTAAAGCACCTGAAGTGAAATTTTAATTACGACGTTTTTTAACTCATTCTATTATGTGGAATCCCTTCAAAAGAAGTGCTGATACCTTATTGACAGCCTCCGACAAGCAACAGCTTGTGGAGGCTATTCAATTAGCCGAAAAAAATACAAGCGGAGAAATTCGCGTATTTGTTGAATCAAAATTGGGTAAGGTTGATGCATTGACAAGGGCGAAAGAAATTTTTTTTAAAAACAAAATGAATGAGACCAAAGAACGCAATGGTGTTTTAGTTTACGTTGCTGTCAATGATAAAAAAATAGCCATATATGCTGATCAGGGCATTTATGAAAAAATGGGCATTGAATTCTGGTACACACAAGTACAGGAAATGACCACTCATTTCAAAGCCATGAATTATATTACAGGAATATCAACAGTTGTTCATGAAATTGGCATCGCTTTGCAAAATCATTTTCCATTCGATCGCGCTACAGACACAAATGAATTATCGGACGAAATTATGATTGGAAAATAAATATCTATGAAAGCATTAAAATATAGCTTATTATTTTTTGTTACAGTTTTCATGGGTGTTCATACCCTAAAAGCGCAGAATGTTTTGGAGAAGCCCAGCACACCAACCCTAGTTACGGATTTGGCTGGTGTATTGAGCCCAACTGAAAAACAATTCCTAGAAAATAAATTAGTTAGCGTTGATGATAGCAGCTCAAATCAAATTGCAGTTGTTATTTTGCCGACATTGGACGGCTATCCTATTGAGGAGTATGCAACCAAGCTTTTTAGAACTTGGGGAATAGGAAATAAAAAAACGAATAATGGTGTATTGTTATTGATTGCCATTAACGATCGTAAAGTAAGAATTGAAGTAGGTTATGGATTAGAAGGTGCTATACCTGACATTACAGCTAATAATATTATCAATAACGACATTAAGCCCGCATTTAAACAAGGTGCCTATTTTGAAGGAATTAATACAGCAACCGATAATATTGAGAAAGCTGCAGTAGGAGAATATAAAGTAGCGAGACAGAAAAAAGGCAAGGAGAAAGGAGGGTCTATTTTTCTTTTCTTGGTTATTTTAATTGTCATCATTGCCATCGTTGGAAAAAAAGGTGGAAATGGTGGATCTAATATTGGTGGTGGCGGTTTCAGTGATATTGCCACTGGTATGTTATTAGGATCTTTATTAGGCGGCGGTGGAAGACGTGGTGGTGATTGGGGTGGCGGCGGCGGCGGCTTTGGCGGTGGAGGATTTGGTGGCTTTGGCGGCGGAAGTTCAGGCGGTGGTGGTGCTAGCGGCGGATGGTAGTTTTATGATTTTATAAAAAACAATTTAAAGCGATTTTAATATTTTTCGACTTATTTAATAAAAATGGGAGTACTTCTTTTTGAAGACTCCCATTTTTGTTTCATGCATTTGTCACGCAGCGTGAGATTAGTTTACTAACAACATTTTTTCAAATGTTACATTTTTGGCAATGCAGCGCTTACTATTTTAACTAAATTATCTTCCCCTTTTTGTTTCTTCTTTTTCAAGATATTACCTAAAATTTGCGTGTTGAAATAAGGATCGGTTTGCGTCCTGTAGCCATCTGGGATTGCGTTTCTAAATGCAACAATGAGGTCTATTCCTTTTTTAAATTTAGCTTCGTCTGATGTCTTGATTAACAAAGAGGCGAAAGGCATGGTCATATAAAATTTCTCTTCTGATTGAATGTTTAAAGCTTCAAACTTAGCAGCTACAAAATCAAAAACGTTTTCATCACCATACTTAGTAAGGACCTTCGTTACAGCAGTGTTTAATCTTTTCTTAATAACTGTATTTGAATTAATGGTAGCAATTTTTATTGCAGATAAAGAATCAATCTTTTCAAGGGCATCTAAAGCAGCACCCGCAACTAAATATGATTCATTTTGAGTTAACTGCTCAAATAGAGGCTTGTATTCTTGTTTATTTAAAGCTCCGATCGCATCAATAGCGGCTTCTCTTACAAAATTTGACGGATCCTTAGTGATTAAGTTTACAATTTCAGCTTCTATTTCTTTAGGCAATGCTGCAGGGTTAAATGATTGAATCGCTTTTTGTCTGATAACATAAAATGTATCTTTTAGCGCTGACTTAATTAATGACAACGCTGCTGGATCTTTCATATTTTCAGCTGCTTGGTCCAATGCTTCAAGGCGATCCATAAAATTAGTCGCATGCTTGTATTGAAAAATATATTGTGACAATGGTTTAGTTTCATCTTTCTCCCATAGTAATATTTTTGCATTGTCAATATTTACATTATCAGGATTAACAGGTGAGGGGAAATAAAAACTATCAACACGATTTTTGCTCCATACATCGTAATGATTTTTTTTATTATCAGCGTATACATCAATCCCAACTGGTAATTCAAAAATTTTATCCTGTGTTTGAGTTTGTTGAATTACGACTAAAACTTGTTTTTTTGCATTATCATATTTTTGATTAATGCGCACATACGGGTGACCATCTCCAAAATACCATTGGTTAAAAAACCAATTTAAGTCCTTACCTGTAACAGCTTCGAAAGCTAATTTTAATTTAATAGCTGAGCCGTTACTAAATTTATTGTCGTTTAAATATTTATTTAAGGAAGCAAAAAATGCATCATCGCCAACATAGTGTCTTAGCATATTTAAAATACGTCCTCCTTTTTGGTAACTCACTAAGTCAAACATATCCTCCCGATCATTATAATAAAAACGAACCAAGTCTTTTTCAGCAGCATCAGGACTGCTTAAGTAGGATCTTTGTCCAATAAAGTTTTCATATTCTCCATAGTCTTTTCCTTTGCTATGCTCAAGCCATAAAGTTTGGCTATAATCAGCAAAACTCTCATTTACTGTTAAGTTACTCCAGCTTTCCGCAGTTACTAAATCCCCAAACCATTGATGAAATAATTCATGAGCAATGGTGCTTTCCCAGTTGTTGCCATCAACCAACTCTCTCGAATTTTGTTGAACTGCGTCCCCATGTAAAGTGCAAGTTGTATTTTCCATCGCTCCGGAAACATAATCACGTGCACTCATTTGTGCATATTTTACCCAAGGATAAGGTACCCCTAATATTTTTTCGTAAAATGAAATCATAGCCGGCGTTTTACCATAAATCTTCCTTGCCTCTTTTGCATAAGCCTTTTCAATATAGTAGCTGATTTCTATTTTTCTTTTCCCATTATTCGCTATCGCTTTTCCATCAGTCGCTGAAGCGACTTCTTCCTTGATAATGGCATAATCTCCAATACCTATAAAAAATAAATATGGAGAGTGGGGTTGGTCCATTTTCCAAACGTCCAAATGAGTACCATTTTTATTGTCAATTTGTTTTACCAATAAACCATTTGACAAGGAAACATATTTATTAGGAACATTTAAATGAAACTCTTGAGTGCACTTTTGGTTAGGCTTATCAATAATAGGTATCCAAACACTTGTACCCTCCGTCTCGCCTTGTGTCCAAATTTGAGTCGGCTTTGTGGTATCGGTACCTAATGGATTAATAAAATATAAACCTTTAGCATCGGTTATCGCTTCACTTCCATTTGCCTTATAGTCATTTGGCTTTGCGGTGTATTTAATATATACAGTATAGTTTTCCGTTGATTTATAAGTTTTGTCTAATTCAATGTTGAGTAATAAACCATCGTAATTGTACTTCAATGTCTTATTACTATTATTGGATAACATAGAAACCTCATGAATATCCATTCCTTTTGCGTCAAGTGTTAATTTATTGGTTGGATAAAAGTGGGGATGCAACTTTAACCAAACTTCTCCATTCATTTGAGATTTAGCATAGTTGAAATTGGCCACTAATTTGGTATGTACTAAATCATTTTCCTTTGAAGGGAAAGAACGATAATTTGATTTCCAACTTGAGTCTTCAACAACTTCATCATTTTGTGCATTTGCCTGTAATGTCAATAGGAGTAAAGCGCTGATCCAGATTTTTAGCATATAAATTTATTTATAAAATGCTAAGTTATGAAAGCTGCTTAATTGAAGTAGTTAAAATATTGTTGTATAAATTTTAGTAGTTTAGTGCCCTAATATTGTTGAATGAAAAGATATTTTATTGAGGTTGCGTATGATGGGGCTGATTTTGGAGGATTTCAAATCCAAGCCAATCAACAAACCATACAAGGTGCGTTGGAGCATGCAATGAATATTCTTTTTAGGGAAACTATTTCAATGACTGGTGCATCAAGAACTGATGCAGGTGTACATGCACTTCAAAATTTCCTTCACTTTGATACGGACATTCCCATTACTTCAAAGCACATTTATAATTTAAATGCATTGCTTCCTAATAGTATAGTGGTGAATAACATTTATGGGGTACCCGATGAGGCGCATAGTAGGTTTGATGCTATAAAACGATCCTATATATATAAGATACATTCCAAAAAATCACCCTTTTTGGAGGGAAGATCCTGGTTTTATCCATTTCCAGTTGATGTAAAAGCGCTTCAAGCTGCGGCCGATACCTTGCTTATCCATACTGATTTCGAGAGCTTTTCTAAAAAAAATACAACGGTGAATACATTCGATTGTAAAATAACTAAGGCTAAATGGGAGCTTGAGGGGGATGTTATTACATTTAGCGTTGATTCCAATCGATTTTTAAGAGGAATGATACGTGGATTGGTGGGAACAATGCTTCATTGTGGCAGAGGGCAACTCAATACCGCTGATTTTATTTCCATAATTGAGTCAAAAAATGAGCAAAAGGTAGATTTTTCCACCCCAGCTCATGGATTATACCTTTCAGCGATAAATTATCCTAATTATTTTCAAAAAATAAGTTAATACCTAAAGCCTTATCCCTATTGAGTTTCGTATCATAATATGCTTATTTTGAGCACTTTGAACGAAAAAAAATTGAAAATAGTATACAATATATTTGGCCAGTTATAAAACCTCCCTATCTTTGCCGCCCGTTAACGATGAAACATCAAAACGGATAGTTCTCTGAAGCGGCTTACAGAAAAGAAAAGTTAGAAAAAATTAAAAATAATTTAATCAAACTTTGGTAGATCAAATTACCTACTGTATCTTTGCCGTCCCTCTTTAAAAAAGAGTAGTTCTTCGAAATTAGCTGGCTCAACTTTTTAATTATTTTTTAAATAATTATCCAATAAAGTTTTGCTACTTAAAATATTGTTCTTACCTTTGCACCCCGCTACGATAAATAGCGCGCAAAATAAGCACATAAGATCTTTGAAAGTTTGGAAACAATAGTAACTGATTAATTGAAAAAATCAGGTAAAGGTTAAAGCATCAAAAAATTAAATCAGACGTCATTTTCGATTTATTTGAGACTGATAGTCATGATCAAACAACATTTACAATGGAGAGTTTGATCCTGGCTCAGGATGAACGCTAGCGGCAGGCTTAATACATGCAAGTCGAGGGGCAGCATGAAGTAGCAATACTTTGATGG
>JBDKFR010000089.1:0-4609 GCA_039798645.1 Bacteroidota bacterium | reverse complement strand
GCACTTTCAACTACACCTGCATGCATGTTTATAGCATTTTCCACTTCGGCAGTTCCAATACGGTGGCCACTTACGTTTAATACATCGTCTACACGACCGGTGATTCTAAATTGTCCTTCTTCATTTCTTAATGCACCATCTCCTGTGAAATATAAATTATCATAGGTTGCAAAATAATTAGTGCGACACCTTTCATGATCTCCGTAAGTAGTTCTTAAAATGGAAGGCCATGGCTGTGTAATACATAAATTACCACGGTACAAACCATCTTCTTTTTCTGTGATTTCGTTTCCTTTATCGTCTACTAGTATTGCTTTCACACCTGGCATTGGATAAGTTGCCCAGCCTGGTTTTCCTGGTGTTATACCAGCCATATTTGAAATCATAACACCACCTGTTTCAGTTTGCCACCAGGTATCTACAATAGGACATTTTTTCTTACCAATGTTTTCATCATACCAATGCCAAGCTTCTTCATTAATTGGTTCACCTACGGTGCCTAAAATTTTTAAACTACTTAAGTCATGATCTTTTACGGGACCTAATCCAAAGCCCATTAAAGATCGAATAGCGGTTGGCGCAGTATATAATGTGTTCACTTTGAATTTGTCAATGATATCCCAAAAACGTCCTGCATCAGGGAAGGTAGGTATCCCTTCAAACATTAATGAGGTTCCGCCTGCACTTAAAGGTCCGTATACAATATAACTATGTCCTGTTATCCAACCCACGTCAGCGGTGCAAAAGAAAATATCATTTGGTTGATATTGGAATACATTCACAAAAGTATAATTTGTGTATACCATATATCCAGCAACACTATGCACGACTCCTTTTGGTTTGCCAGTGGATCCTGAAGTGTATAAAATAAACAAAGGATCTTCTGCATCCATTGCTACGGGTGCAACTAAAGCTAATCCCTGCGATTCTACTTTTTTTATTTCATCTTCCCACCACACATCTCGACCTTTCAGCATAGACACTGCAGTTCTTGTTCTAGTGCAAACAATGACACGCTTAATTGTTTTGTTTCCTACTAATGCATCATCAATTACTGATTTTAGTGGAATGTCTTTCGCTCCTCTGTAAGCGCCATCGCAGGTAATTATATATTCAGCTTTTGCGTCTTCCAAACGATCGGCTATACTTTGCGCTGAGAAGCCACCAAAAATAACACTGTGTATTGCGCCAATTCTTGCACAAGCTAATACGGCAATAGCCAACTCGGGAATCATTCCCATGTATATACAAACACGATCTCCTTTTTGCACGCCATTATTTAAAAGCACTTGTGCAAATTGACAAACTTTTAAATGCAATTGTTTGTAGGTGATAATGCGATGATGCTCCTCTGGATCATTCGGTTCCCAAATAAGGGCAGGTGTGTCACCATTTTTTTCTATATGTCTATCCAAGCAATTTTCGGTAATATTTAATTTACCACCTTTGAACCATTCCACTTTTGGAGTTGAAAAATTCCAATCTAATACTTTGTCCCATTTTTTTTGCCAGGTAAATGTTTCAGCAATCTCACTCCAAAACGTTTCAGGATTGTCAATACTTTTTTGGTAAGCCTCATGATATTGTTCGAGACTTTTAATTTGATAAGGGTAGCTCATATACAATCGTTATAAATAATAGATGTATCAAATTTACATTTTTTACGCATAAATATTTAACTTGAATGTTAACTGGAAAAACGATTGCTATGAATGCAGAAAAAAAACAAAGCAGTATTGCTTTTGTCATTGGGGCGTCATCGGTTGGTACGCTTATAGAATGGTATGATTTTTACATTTTTGGTATGTTGGCAACGATCTTGTCAAAACAGTTTTTCCCAGCAGAAGCTGGCACAGCAGCGCTTTTAAGTACCCTGGCCATTTTTGCTGCTGGCTTTATTGTAAGGCCGTTTGGAGCCCTTGTTTTTGGCCGATTGGGAGACTTGATTGGGCGTAAGCATACTTTTTTACTGACTTTAGTCATAATGGGAGGCTCCACTTTTGCGATTGGCCTTGTTCCAGGATTTGCAAGTATTGGTTGGGCTGCACCTATTATCGTTTTGGTGTTAAGGTTATTACAAGGATTGGCTTTGGGTGGTGAATATGGAGGTGCTGCAACTTATGTCGCTGAACATGCTCCTGCAGGACAGAGAGGATTTTGGACTTCATGGATTCAGACCACTGCAACACTTGGATTGTTTTTAGCATTAGGCGTTATTATATTAATTCGATCCAATCAAGGGGTTGAAAATTTTAGTGCAGAATGGGGGGGATGGAGGTATCCATTTTGGATCTCCATATTATTAGTGGGCGTATCTGTATTAATAAGAATGCGCATGAGCGAGTCTCCTATGTTTACTAAATTAAAATCGGAAGGGAAAACCTCAACCAATCCTTTAAAGGAAAGCTTTGGTAATAAAGCGAATTTCAAAATGGTTTTATTAGCCTTATTTGGAGCTGTGATGGGGCAAGGAGTTGTATGGTATACGGGGCAATTTTATGCACAAAGTTTTATAGAAACAGTTTGTAAAATTGATTTTGTACAATCCAGAAATATCATGTTGGTGGCGATATTAATGGCTACACCTTGCTTTGTTATTTTTGGATGGCTAAGTGATAAAATAGGAAGAAAATGGATTATGCTATTGGGTATGTTATTGGCGATACTAACTTATCGTCCCATATACAAAGAATTCATAGCAATTACATCGGCAAGTAATCGAGCACAAATTGTCGATTATAGAATTACTAAAGCGGGCCCACTAATGCCTTTGGTGGATGCAAAGGATAAACACAAAATGTATATTCGTCAAGTGATTGATACGGCTTATTTAGATGGGTCTCATTTTAAATATACGATTACAGATACCCTAATTGGCTTTAATGAATTAGGCGTGAATCGTCCCATTAATTTATTGAATCCAACGCTCATAAAATATAAGTCACCTAAGCCGAATGTAGTGATTGAAAAAACAATGGGTAAGTCGGCTACTTGGGATATCATATGGCTCATATTTATACAAATTGTTTATGTCACTATGGTATATGGGCCCATTGCTGCTTTTTTAGTGGAAATGTTTCCAACAAAAATCAGGTATACTTCTATGTCGCTTCCTTATCATATTGGGAATGGGGTATTTGGCGGATTAGTACCTTTCTTAGGTACCTTAATTGTAGAGTTCACTAAGACATCAGCTAATCCTGGAGGGGATGTATTGGCTGGATTGTGGTATCCGATTGGTGTTGCTGCTGTTTGTTTTATTATTGGACTTGTATATTTATCCAATAAGGTTGATCAAAATGTTATGGATTAATTAAATCATATTTTATGAATACGTTAAAAAAATTATTAGGAGTTGTTTGGATGCTTTTAGCGCCAGCCATTATTTGTTTTTTAGTTTATCAAGCTAATGTAAAAATCATAGCTGCAAGTGATTCAACAAAGGCAAATGTAATTTTACAATGGGCCATCATATTAATCATATTCATACCCATATGTATAGGATTTTTCTTATTTGGAAAATATGCTGCCACGAATGAATATGCGCAATTGCCTTCTTCCTCGGATGAGATTCAAAACTAGTTAACGCGTATTTAATATTTGTTAAGTATTTTTGAATATGTCATTAATTATTAAAGGGCTTTCAAAAAAGTATGATGCACAAATCGCGGTAGCTGATTTGTCATTTACTATTGATAAAGGTTCAGTTGTTGGTTTTTTAGGGCCCAATGGTGCTGGAAAAAGTACCACCCTGAAAATGATCGCAGGTTATTTAAAGCCGGATGCGGGAGAGGTGATATTAAATGATATTTCAAATCAGAAAGATCCCATTCCCTTTAAAAAATTAGTTGGCTATTTACCTGAATCAAATCCATTGTATGAAGAAATGTATGTGAAAGAATATTTTTCATTCTTGGCATCGATTCATAATATAAATAATCCTGCAGAACGCATTGAGGAGCTAATTGAATTAACAGGATTGCAGTCCATGCAACATAAAAAAATTGCTGAACTTTCAAAAGGATATAAACAAAGGGTTGGTATTGCTGCTGCCATTATTCATAAACCTGCGCTAGTATTATTAGATGAACCTACGTCAGGCTTGGATCCAAATCAACTTGTTGAAATTAGAAATCTTATTGTGCGAATTAGTAAGGATGCGATTGTATTATTTTCAACACATATTTTGCAAGAGGTTTCTGCGATATGCTCAAGTGTATTAGTCTTGCATAAGGCGAAATTAGTAGCGAATACTTTAATAAACGATTTATTAAAACCAACACAGCCTGCTGTTAGGGTTGTTTTTGAGGAAGATATTGAACCTTATTTAGCGGATTCTTTTTTTAATGCCCTTGATTTTGAAAAACAAGACAAACATGTGTTAGTCATAAAATCAAAGGATATTAATAAGTTAAAAAAAGAAGTGCTCAATTTTGCTTTGGCTAAAGGGTTGAATATCCAAGCTTTACAGACTCAGGAAGCCAGTTTGGAAGAAATTTTCAAATTGCTTACGCATTAAAAAAAATGGGTGTAAATTGCGATCTCAATCAGACATTAATAATTAGAAAATAAATAACTAAACTATGAGTTACATTGTTGAAGTAAAAGC
>JBDKFR010000088.1:0-3870 GCA_039798645.1 Bacteroidota bacterium | reverse complement strand
TTGTGCAAGCAATACAGTAATTGCATCTTTTGGCAATAATGCAGTAACCATGCCGCACCCACTATGCATGGCTGCCTTTGCACATAAAATGGCCGCCCCAGCCTTTCCTTCACTACCAGCAATTATCAACACATGACCAAAAGTTTTCTTATGCCCATTTAATGAACGATGTATGACATGCTGCTTCACCCATTGTTCATTTATTAAATACATAGATTCAAATTACAATCTAAATAAATCAAACTCAAATACTTAGTTTTTACCATCTAAAATGATAGGTGTTTTACCCCCACCCATAATAATTACTTTAGCATTAGGTGAAGTCATGAGGCCTTTCATGGCTTGGATTTGTTCATATTGCAATTGCTTATCGCCTAATCCCATACTAATAATTCGTTGGTAGTCCGCGATACCCTGCGCCTCAACTCTTTTTCTTTCTGCTTCTTGCTTTTCTTTTTGCAAAACATATTGCATTTTCTGAGCTTCCTGTTCAGCTTTAATTTTTTCTTCAATAGAACCTTTCACGGAAGCAGGCAATGAAATATTTCTTACCAATAATTGTTCCAATACCAATCCCCTAGCTTTTAAATTTTCTTCAATTGTTTTGAAAATTCTTGTTTGAAATTCGTCTCTTTTTAATGAATATAAATCCACTGCTGTATAGTAAACAGCATTGTCTCTAATTTTTGTTCTTGTAATAGGACGTACTACGACATTTTTAAAATCATAACCAATTTCACGAACAATTTTCGGTGCTTGATTTGCTTGTACTCTATACAACACCGTTAAATCAATAACAACTTCAAGTCCGTCTGCAGTCAACACCCTAATGGCATCATCTCCCGCTACATCGCCTTCATTGTGCACACCACTCATAGTGTAATTTTGAGTTCTTACATCAATTGACCTTATGTCCATTAATGGATTTACAAAATTCAACCCACTAGATAAAATCTCATCCTGCACCTTTCCAAATAAAGACTGAACCCCTATTTCTCCTGCATCAATTTGTTTAATACTTGAGGTAAATAAACCAATAAAAATAATGGCAATACCTGCAATTCTAATTTTTCCAACATATTGCGCAATTGGGGCGTTTAAATTTTGAACGGCTTTAGCTGAAAAAAATATAATAATTCCGAGTATGATTAAAAACATGTTTAATAATTTATACTAAAATTACAACTAAATAATCCATAAATTAGCTTTTAAAGAATCCAAAACATGAAAAAGATCATAACCTTAATGACATTAGGAAGTTTGTTTTTGACAAGCGAAATAAATGCACAAGCAAAACAAGCTTGGCCAAGCATTTTTGAAAAAATCAATAAAGAAGTATTGGATCATTCCAACGCGTATACTTCCTTAAAAATTGCCTCTGAAACAATCGGTCATCGATTAACAGGATCAGAAAATGGAAAAAAAGCGGAGCAATTTGCATACGACTTACTAAAATCATATGGCTTTACCAATGTGAAATTTCAGCCCTTTGAAGTGGAAAGTTGGAGTCGAGGTTCACTCGAAGTAAGCATTGGATTTCAAAATAATTTAAAAACATTTAAGTCGGTTTCACTTGCACATTCCCCGATTGCCGCCGATATCAATTTAGAAGTTGTTGATATGGGAAATGGTGTAGAAGATGATTACGCCGCAAATCCTGATAAGGTAAAAGGCAAAATTGCTTTGGTATATTTAGGCATTTTACCTGGATCAAAACCAGGCACACCCGGCTTACACCGTTCCGAGAAAACAGCCATTGCCACTAAATATGGTGCAAAGGGAATAATTGTAATTAATACCGCGGACAAAGGGGTATTGCTAACAGGTACAGCTTCGGTAACTGGAAAATTAATTCCAATACCTGCAGTATGTATTGGTAAGGAAGATGGACTTGCATTGAAAGAACAAATAAAAGCTAACCCTTTATATAGTCATATTAAAATGACCAACCAATCGGGATTAATAAAAGCACGTAATGTTATTGCCACGATTAAGGGAAGTTCAATTCCAAATGAAAAAATTGTGGTAGGCGGACATTTAGATAGCTGGGATTTAGCAACAGGCGCTATGGATAATGGCATTGGCTCTTTTTCAGTTTTAGATATGGCACGAACTTTCAAAGCTTTAAAGTTGCAACCTGCGCGCACTATTGACTTTGTAATGTTCATGGGTGAAGAGGAAGGTTTATTAGGATCAAGAGCTTATGTTGATGCAGCCATAAAAGATAAAAGTATTGACAATATTAGGTATATGTTAAATTACGACATGACCAATGATCCAAAAGGGTATGCTACAAGTGCTCAAGAGAGTAAAGCATTATTTGAATCTATTGGCTCCATTGCAAAACAAATTGATTCTAATTTTAAAAATACATTTGTTGCTGGCGCAGGCTTACATAGCGATCACCAACCATTTATGTTAAATGGAATTCCTACTGGAGGTGGTGCAGGTGGCTCATTGCCTAAAGGAGCTGGACCTTGTTATCACGCAGATTGCGATGTTTTTAGCTTAGTAGAAGATAAGGGAATGCGCAATACAGTTAGATTCAATTCTATGCTTTTATACGGCATAGCTGATGCGTCTAAAATTGAAGCAAAGCACTTCACCGACGAAGAAACCAGACTATTCTTAATTAAAAATAATCTGAAAGAACCTTTGACCATAGCTGGAGAATGGCGATGGAAAGATTAATTGAAAATATACAATTGAAAAAATAGGGCCCCATGGAAATGGGGCCCGTTTTTTGATTGCTTGCTTAATAAACCAATATATGCCGAGGGTATATATACTTAATTTGAGATCTAATTTTGCAAATTAGAATTTATAGACTGCTGCGATTAAGAAGCTACCTGCCGTGCCAGTAGCTGCTTGAGCCTTTGTTAAAAAAGGAGCATTCGTAGCATCATCAAATCTAATTTCTGGAATAATTGTAAACTTATTGAATTTTAAATTTGCAGAAAGTGTATTTTGAAATACCGATGTGCCTAAACCCAATGCACTTTCACTATCATTGAAATATTCTGATCTTACTGCTAATCCAAATTTTGGACTAAGGTCATAATTAAGATAAACAGCATTACTTGACCAATTAGTTCCAGCTAAACTACACACTGTTCCATCATAAGTAAACCCAAATTCACTTGTAATGACCGTATTTAATACAATATCAAATTGTGTTTTATCTTTCCCACCTTGGTAATTTAAAAATGCTTTTAATTTATCATCACTAGTGGCAGTACTAAATTGAGCAATGATCATTTTTGGCTCCACTTTTGCATTAATAAAATCTGTTGGCTCTGCCACACCTATCATCATTGCGGACTTTCCACCTAAACCAATATCAGCTCTAACACCTGTATGAAAAAATGGACCATAAGAAAAACCATAACTCATACTATAGTTTCTATTTGAATAGGCATCTAATAATTCATATCCAATGTGGGTAGCCCACTTACCAACTGTGAATTTAATATTTGAAGTAGGCGCAAAACTTACATATCCTTGCTTAACTACTGTAGCTAATCCTTTATCATTATATGAAAACTCCTCTGCTCTTTTACCAAAACCTAAATCCAAGGTTGTAGCAAACTTGCCATGGGTTTTATCAACTTTAAAAGAAGCCATACCTAATTGAAAGGCATTCGTTGAATT
Organism: Bacteroidota bacterium; assembly: GCA_039798645.1. GTDB lineage: Bacteria > Bacteroidota > Bacteroidia > Chitinophagales > Chitinophagaceae > Sediminibacterium. Next base: position 219 of record JBDKFR010000088.1, on the reverse strand, counting down.
GGTAAAACTAGTTTTGTTATTATCTTTTAAACCTGCAAAATCAGCTCTATAATATCCATCAACATAAGTAGTGAAGGTGGTTGATTTAGCTACAGCAGTTGATTTAGTTGAATCACTCTGTGCATTTACAACCAAAATAGTTACTAATATTAAGGAAATGGTCAGGATAGATTTTTTCATGTTTAGTTAAAATTTAAAATATTAAGAAAAATTATATAT
>JBDKFR010000087.1:0-13723 GCA_039798645.1 Bacteroidota bacterium | reverse complement strand
GCCTTTAAGGTAACCATACTAGATGGGCAACCGCTACAAGACCCTTGTAACATTAAGTTTACAATACCGTCATTATAACTTTTAAATTGAATAGCACCACCATCCATTTCAACAGCAGGCTTCACATAATTTTCTAATAATTCTTTTACACGTTTTACAACATCATCATCGTCAGCATGCACCGTGTTGGTTGCTTCTTGTTTTATTTTTGCAACTTCTTCTTCATTTACTACTACACCACCATTTTCTAAATATTCTTTCAAAAAGGTTTTGATGGTAGGAATTACATCCTGCCAATCGTCAGTATCTGCACTTTTTGTAAGTGTGATAAAATTACTGGCAATAAACACACTTTTGATAAATGGGAAACTAAACAACTCCTTAGCTAAAGGAGAAGGACCTGCTATACTTTCATCAGCAATGTCAATACTTTTTCCAGGATATAATAGTTTGTTGGCAACAAACTTCATTGTTTCTGGATTAGGTGTCATTTCAGTATAGATGCTAACAATAGCGTTTCCGGTAGTAATCATAAAAATGTATTTATTCTAGGACACAAAAATAATCAAAAATTGAGGCCATCGGCCAATGGACAGTTAAGTTGGCTTTATTTTTCCGATATCGAAAAGCAAAAAAATGTAAATATGAATTGATAATTAAGGAACTATGCTGAGTTTGGCATAGTTCAACATGATTTTCTTTTCGCCGTTTTTATCAAATAGAATTAAAGCAATTGGATTATGAGCCGATCCTTCAATTTCTTTAATGACGCCAAACCCAAACTTTTGATGTTCTACTTTCATACCAGCTTCCAATTGTGAAGGATCTGCAGCGGTGAAATTAACCGATGGTATATGATTTTTATTAAGTGTGCTTGGAGGCACAACCGGCATATAGCTTGGCTTGCTAGTACTAGAGGCTCCACTTGCGGAACTACCTCCTGCAGGCTTGCTTGTGCGTTGCTCTTGCCAACCTTTATTGTTACCACCATGCATACGATCATAAGCTGATCCCCATCCTGCACTTTGATTTCGTGCGCCACCCCCTGCACTTGATTTATCTAATTTTTCCTCCGGCATCTCATCTATAAATCTACTCGGGTCGTTTTGGACTAATTGCCCGAAACGATATCTTGAATTAGCATAACTTAACCATAAATGTTTTTTAGCTCTTGTTACTGCCACATAAAATAAACGCCTTTCTTCCTCTAGCTCTTCTCTTGTATTAATACTCATGCCGCTTGGAAATAATGTTTCTTCCAAACCCACCACAAACACACAATCAAACTCCAAACCTTTTGCAGCATGCACCGTCATTAATTTCACTGTGTCTTCATTGTTGTTATCATTATCTGCGTCAGTAATCAAAGTAATTTGTTGCAAATAGGATCCCAAACTTTTATCGCCCAATTCCCCGTCCTCATTACTAGGGCTTTCTGTCCATTCTTTAATAGAGTTTAATAATTCTTGTACGTTTTCATAACGAGCCAACCCTTCGGTACTTTTATCGTTAAATAATTCTTTAACGATATTGGTGTGCTTTCCAACTTGTACAGCTACATCTGACGCATTGTGTTTTGTTAATTGATTTTGAAAATATTTAATCATTGTAACAAACTCCTCAATAGCAGTCAATGTGCCTGCTTTAAATCCAAAACCTTTCGCCTTTTCTAATACCTCAAAAAAGGTAATATTATGTTCACCAGCGATTACTAAACATTTTTCTACTGTTGTTTTTCCAATACCACGAACAGGATAATTAATAATTCTTTTTAATGCTTCTTCGTCTTTTGTATTGGCGATCAATCGTAAGTAAGCAATAAAATCTTTTACCTCTTTTCTTTGATAGAAGCTAAGACCACCATATATCTTATAAGCAATGCCCATTCTTCTCAAGCTTTCCTCAAAGGACCTTGATTGCGCATTGGTACGATATAAAATCGCGAAATCTTTATTGTAAAAATGATTTCTTAATTTATTTTCTTGAATGGCATCCGCAACAAATTTACCTTCTTCGTTGTCGGTCATGGTGCGCACCAACTTAATTTTATCACCCTCGTCATTATCCGTCCACAACTCTTTTGGTATTTGCCCCTTATTATTTTTTATTACATAATTGGCAACTTCAATAATGGATTTACTGCTTCGATAGTTTTGTTCAAGCTTTACCAATTTTACATCATCATAGTCTTTTTGAAACTGTAATATGTTTTCAATAGTAGCGCCTCTAAAGCTATAAATACTTTGTGCATCATCACCTACTACACATAAATTTTCATGTACTGCAGCTAATAATTTTGCAATTTGATATTGTACAGGATTGGTATCCTGATACTCATCAATTAATATATATTTAAACTTATGTTGGTATTTGTGAAGTACTTCGGGGAAGTCGCGCAACAATTCATGCATTTTAAATAGTAAATCATCAAAGTCCATCGCACCGCTTTTAAAACAGCGGGCTACATAGCTTGCATAAATTTCTGCTATCTGTGGACGATTTGATCTTGCGTCTTCCTGCTTTAAAAAATTATCCATTGCATATTCTGCAGGACCTACCAGCGCATTTTTCGCACTTGATATTCTATTTAAAACAATATTAGGTTTGTATAATTTATCATCTAAACCCATGTCATTAATGACCTGCTTTAAAACAGATTTAGAATCATCCGAATCATAAATAGTAAAGCTTTGAGGATAGCCCAACTTTGCTGCCTCGGCTCTTAATATTCGTGCAAACACACTATGGAAGGTTCCTATATATAAATTTCTCGCTTCCGTATTACCAAGCGCTTTTTCAACACGCTCCTTCATTTCAGCAGCAGCTTTATTCGTAAAGGTTAAAGCTAAAATATTAAAAGAGTCAACACCGCTGAACATTAAATGAGCAATACGCGATGTTAATACTTTTGTTTTACCACTTCCAGCTCCAGCAATAATCATGAGTGGTCCATTCATGTGTATCACTGCTTCTTTTTGTCTATCGTTGAGTCCGTTTAAATACGCTTGTTGCATGGGGCGAAGATAACATAAAAAAAGCCCTCCAAATGAAGGGCTTTTAATAAAAAGATATAGGAACTACTTCTTCTCTAATAATTTAAAGAATTGATCTAATTGAGGTAAGATCACAATTCTTGTACGTCTGTTTTTTGATCTGCTATCTTCAGAATCATTACTTGCTACTGGCATGTATTCAGATCTTCCAGCTGCAGTCATACGCTTAGGATCTAAGCCATATGTTTCTTGTAATACACGAACAATGGTAGTTGCACGCTTAACTGATAAATCCCAGTTGTCTTCTAATAATGCATTGTTTCCAGACAATTGTTTTGAATCTGTATGACCTTCTACCATAAATTCGATATCAGGTTGAGCAGCTAAAACCTTAGCAACTTTTCCTAATACTACTTTAGCCTTTTCAGTTACAGTAAAGCTTCCGCTTTTGAATAATAATTTATCAGAAATGTCAACATAAACTACACCCTTGTCTACTTTCACATTAATATCACTATCACTTAAGTCACCAATAGCACCTTTCAAATTCATCACCAAGTTCATATTGATTGAATCTTTACGAGCCATTGAGCTTTGTAAACCTTGAATATATAAATCCTTAGCACCAATATTTTCTAATGATTTTTTAATGCTTTCAGCTTGAGAACCTGTTACAACTGATAAATCCTTCAATTGACTTAATACTACATTATTATTTGCTTTTAAGAAATCAATTTGCTTATTTAAATCATCAATTGATGACTGTGCTGCTCTTGATTTGTCATTTGCTTTTTCAGCATCTGATTTACTCTTGTTTAAAGCATCTTCGGTTTCACGTAATTTTGATTGTAATTCTGCATAAGCACCATTCAATTGAGCAACCTTAGATTCGCTCTCTTGTAATTTTTTAGGACTTACGCAAGAATATGCTCCAATACTTAACACCGCAAGCGCTAAAAAAATTTTACTTTTCATACTATTTTTTTTTATTTTATTAAAATTGCCTTCCGTCTGGCTATTACAAAAATACTAATATCATACTCCCTTTCAAAACAAATATTTGAAATTTAATACGATTTTAACCTTCAATGTCTTCTGTGATACTATTATTGGGAACAAATCCAGCGATTCCTTTAAAGAATTTAACAATCTTTTGTTTATCTGCCACTTCGTTGTCGGTGGTATAAAATGGATTGCTAAAAAGCACCTTTTTATTACCAAAATCCAACCCAACTAAAATAATAGGAACATTTGCATTTTTGGAAATATGATAGAACCCCGATTTTAACCTGCTCACTTTTTTACGGGTTCCTTCGGGAGATAGCGCAATATGAAAGCTGTCACGCTCATTATATAGCCTAATTACCTCGTCAACCTGATTTAAGTTTTTGCCTCTTTCTACCGGAAAACCGCCCAATTTTCGCAAAATTACCCCAAAAATGCCCCAAAAAAGCTCTTTTTTGCCCAAAAAGTGGACAAAATCCATTTTCATCTTTTTCCTAATTGCAAGACCCAGTAAAAAATCAACCGAGTGAGTGTGGGGCGCAACCACGACAATTGACTTTTTTAATTCATAAGGAAAACTACCCTCTATTTTCCACCCTCGAAAGGTGAAGTACCACCAAGCTAAAATTCTTTGCATACTTTAAAGTTACTTAATCATGCCAATTAATATATCGGCATTAACATTTGGATCTACGGAATGAGCAACAATATTAAATAAATTCAAGGTAGGTTCTGCACCTGGCTTTAAATTTTTATCATACCACTTATCGTAGTATTTCAATAAAATTTCAAATGCATCTTTAGTATTACCATCCATTAAATGTTGAATTGCATTTTTTGTTTCCAAGCCTCCTAATCTTTTTTCTATTCTTTTGGTTGCATCTATTAATAAGGTAGTATCAAATCCACCATAATTATGCACAATAAAATTCAATCTACTTTCAAAGGGTATATTTAAAAAATAACAGTTACTCGCCCTCATTTGTTTGAAAAATATACTTGGTATCATGACGGTTCCAATGCGTTGACTTTCGTCTTCAAGCCAAATGGGCAATCCTTTTTTATTTTCTTGATATAATGCTTGTGCTAATATGTTTTCAAACATTTCTTGTGAAGGTTGAGCATCTTGACCCAATGCACCAAAGGATGAACCCTTGTGTTTTGCTATTCCCTCTAAATCAATAAATGCTTTTCCTTTTGTTGCTAATGATTGAAGTGCTTCTGTTTTCCCAGAACCCGTATACCCACCCAACACCATTAATGGATAGGTTTTAGTAAATTGTTCAATCGCCCAATTACGATATGCTTTGTAACCTCCCTGTAGTTGAATTATTTTAAATCCATATAAATCTAATAACCAAGCTACGGCAGCACTGCGCATTCCTCCTCTCCAGCAGTGTACAAAAATTATGGGTTTTAATGCATGTGTTTTTTCATATTCATCACTAAGTTTTTCAACGGTCTCCACCATCTGTTTCATTTTACTTCCAAAAAAGGGTAGTGCTATTTTGATGGCATCTTCTCTACTTTGTTTTTTATAAGTCGTTCCAACAACGGCCCTTTGTTCATTATCAAATAAAGGAAGGGAATGGGCTCCTGGAATATGCGCGTGTTCAAACTCGGCTGGACTTCTTACATCCAACAATAGGTAGTTGGGTGCGCTATTAATAAAGTCAACAATATTATTTTTTTGTACAGCCATGTTATAAAGATAATTGCTTTAGTTCATTCTGAAGGTCAGTAGCACTAAATGCTATAAAGGGGGGTTGCTGATATTCAAACGCAGCCGCTTTTTTAATCGCTAACTGTACATTAAAATCTTTTTGTGAAAAGCTAATTGCCCATTTTTTTTCTTCCCAATATTTAGCTAAATATTCTTGTTCGGTTTGTCCTGGAGTCGGAACTAAAATTAATTTCTTGTTAAAAGGAATTAATTCCATTAGTGTTGTATAACCGCCTCTGCATATGATAAACCTTGCTTGTTTAATAGCAGCAGTTAATGCTGTTCCGTTTAAATGCGGATATAAAATACCGGTATCACTTTTTTTATGATAACCTTTATTATCGGGAAGTCCCGCTACTACTACAAATGGTGCGCCCATGTCATTTCCCTGTTCCCAAAAAATATTTTCTAGTAAGGTTCTTTGTGGTTCAGGTCCTGATACAATGCCTAAAAATTCATTCAATACTAAATTTTCTTCATCCTCCTTTTTTGTTTGATCAACATGTAAGCGTGATAAACAATTCATATACCAAATGGGAATGCTGGGTTTGTGTTTTGGATTTGCCAATATACCTGAAAGGTTTTGAGGGGGCTTCATATCAGCTACCCAACAAGCTGAATAGTTTTTAATTAATGCGTAGGTAATAATTTGATTTAAGCGAGTACTCCAACGGAAAGGTGTTTGTAATTCAAGTTGGTGCGTAATAAAAACACTTTTTGTTTTTTGATGAAAAAATCCAAATCGATTATCTGATATAACTAAATCAAACTGATATTTAGCTGCCGTTTTTTTTAACCATATAAATTCATGAATGATGGCACTTATGATTTTTGGTATTTGTAAAATGATACCCGGAATTAATAAAGCCCTTTGTTTTGTATACCAAATTCGATACCCCTTTAATTTTAAAAAGTTCGCATTGGGAAAAGCTTCTTTTAAAATGGCTTCATGCTTGCCTTCTGTGGCAATATATATTTTGTATTGCAGGGATTCAAGTGCACGAATTAAGGTAATGCATCTTGTTGCATGACCTAGTCCCCAATCAAGCGGAGCAATACAAACCGACTTTTGTTCCATTGCCCACTAAATTAATGAATATATTTAAACACTAACTTTTCACTTTTCAATAGTGAGAATAACACCATTGATACAGTATCTTAATCCTGTTGGAGGAGGACCGTCTTCAAATACGTGGCCTAAGTGCGCTTTACACTTACCACATTCCACTTCGGTGCGCTTCATTCCATGTGAATTATCGGGAAGGTATATAATAGCGTCTTTTGTAATAGGCTCAAAAAAACTTGGCCAACCACATCCGCTTTCAAACTTAGCGGTGCTTTTGAATAATGCATTACCACATGCCGCACAATGAAAAGTGCCCACCTCTTTACTGTTTTCAAATTCACTGGTAAACGGTCTTTCTGTTCCCTTTTGTCTCGCGATTTGATATACTTCGGGACTTAGAATGTTTTTCCAAACATCATCTGTAATTACAACTGCATCTTTTCTGTTGGGGTTATAATAGGGATTCTTCTTTTCCATAGTGGTGTTTGTTTTTTGTTTTGCCGGGTTTTGTGCACATGCCGAAAAACTGATTAGGGTCATTAAACAAAGTAGTTTTATCATAAACATTGATGTGGTACAAAAATACTAACAAGTATTCAGTATAATTGTTCAGATTTTGTTTACTTGTTTCTATATAAATTTAAGCGAGTTCGTTATCTTTGAATCCAACTCCTCACTATGTTTAATTTAATCTTATTTGGCCCTCCAGGAAGCGGCAAAGGAACCCAAAGTGAAAATATTATTGCTGCCAATGGCTTACAGCATTTGTCAACGGGTAATTTATTAAGATCTGAAATTACCAATTCCACACCTTTAGGATTAAAGGCTAAAACTTTTATGGATGCAGGGCAGTTGGTTCCTGACGAAGTAGTAATAGGGATGGTTGATAATTTTATGAATGCACATCCAGAAGCAAAAGGTTTTTTGTTTGATGGATTTCCACGCACCACTGCTCAGTGTATTGCATTGGATGCATTGTTACAACAAAAAGGCACGGAGATTAATGTTGTACTTGCTTTAGAAGTTACGGAAGAAGAGTTGGTAAAAAGATTATTAGGAAGAGGTGCTACATCGGGTCGAAGTGATGATACCAATGAAACCGTTATAAGGGCTAGAATTCAAGAGTATCATGATAAAACTACCGCAGTGGCTACCTATTATGCGCAGTTCAATAAAGTGATTTCAGTTAAAGGCGAAGGTACTGTTGAAAGTATTTATGCTGATTTGAAAAAAGAAATTGATGCAAGAATTTAGTTGTTACATTCTATTAACGCTATAAAATTAATATAAAAAAGGACCCAAAATTTTGGGTCCTTTTTTTTGTAGATGGATTTGTAAAAAAATGGTTCCGTTATATATTTAAACCACCGCAAGCACTAATTACTTGTCCAGTGATGTAACTACTTAAATCGCTTGCTAAGAACAAAGTGGTATTCGCAATTTCTTCTGCTTTTCCAAAACGTCCTAAAGGTATTTTATCTAAGAAGGCTTTACCTGCTTCGCCTTCGTTTAAATAATGCGTCATATCGGTTTCAATAAATCCAGGAGCAATGGCATTGCAACGAATATTTCTACTTCCTATTTCAGCAGCAATAGATTTTGTAAAACCAATAATGCCGGCCTTACTTGCTGCATAGCTACTTTGACCCGCATTGCCACGAATACCAATAATAGAGCTCATATTAATAATACTTCCGCTTCTAGCTTTCATCATTGGACGAATCACCTGTTTGGTCATATTAAACACACTCTTTAAGTTTGTTTCCATTACATCGTCCCATTGTTCAGGTGTCATACGTAATAACAAATTGTCTTTTGAAATTCCTGCATTGTTTACGCAAATATCAACCGCACCAAAAGTGGCAATGACATCATTTACAAAAGTTTCACATGCAGCAAAATCACCAGCATTTGCTTTGTATGCTTTTGCTTTTACACCTAACTTTTCAATTTCAGCAACTAAGCTATTTGCTTTATCAGCGCTACTATCACTTACATAAGTAAATGCAATATGTGCTCCTTGTTCTGCTAATTTTAAAGCAATAGCTGCTCCAATTCCACGAGCTGCTCCAGTTACAATTGCTACTTTTCCTGCTAATAATTTCATTATTTTCTATTTTTAAAATACCAATAGGTATGCATTAATATGATACTAATATTAACAAAGATAATAGGATTATCCTGTTTTAAAAAACCATAAACGATCCAAAGTAAACTTCCCATTGTATTGGCAACTCTCAACCATTTCACATTTTGAATTGCAAAAGAACCCACCACCACAGCAGTTGCGAAATAACCCAATGCTTCAATCATTTATTTTATTTAAAATGTAAATCAATTAATTTAATACCAATACTATTGCTGTTTATTAATTAAGCTCAACTCTTCTATAAACTTTCTTTCGTTGGATAGTCGGGGTACCTTATGCTGACCACCTAGTTTGCCTTTTTGTTTTAACCATTCATGAAAGCATCCTTTTTTTACAGCCGTTATAACTGGCATATCTAATGCAATACTTTTATGTCGCTTTGCTTCATAGTCACTATTGAGTGCTTGTAAGTTTTTATCTAATGAAATAGTAAACGCATGCATATCATTAGGAGGCTCATCAAACTCAATGAGCCACTCATGTGCACCTGCTCCATTGTCAGACATATAAATAGGAGCCGCTGTATATTCTTTTAAATTAACGCCAAACTCAATACAGGTTTTACTTAAAGCTTGATCCGTGTTATCGGCAATTACTTCTTCACCAAATGCATTGATATATTGTTTTAATCTACCCGATACTTTAATTCTAAAAGGCGCTATACTTGTAAATTGAATAGTGTCACCTACTAAGTAACGCCATAATCCTCCATTGGTACTTATAACAATTGCATAGTTTTTTCCTAATTCAACTTTATTTAATCCAATTGTTTTAGGCGTTTCTTTACCATATTCCTCGGTTGGCATAAACTCATAAAAAATCCCATGATTTAAAAATAACAACATGCCCTCTTCGTTAATGCGATCCTGTGCTGCGAAAAATCCTTCACTCGCATTGTATATTTCTATATAATTACAATTCGGTCCAATTATTTTTTTAAACTGTTCTTTATACGGTGTAAAGGAAACACCTCCGTGAATGTACAATTCAAAGTTTGGCCAAACTTCTTTAATATTTTTTTTGCCTGAAATTTCTAAAATTCTTTTTAGTAAAACTAATGTCCATGTAGGAACACCCGCAATGGAACTTACATCTTCATTGATTGTACTTTGTGCAAGACTTTCAATTTTTTCCTCCCACTCATCCATGAGCGCAATGGATAGCTCAGGGGTTCGTATTAAGTTGGCCCAAAAAGGAGAGTTTTGTAATAACACAGCACTTAAGTCGCCATACTGAATATCATCTTTAATAGGATGTACTTGATGGCTTCCACCAATCACTAACCCTTTTCCTGTTAATAAATCACTATCGGGTAAAGCATGATAATAAATAGTCAAAACGTCTTTAGCGCCCTGGAAGTGATTGTCTTGAATGCTCTCCTTGGTGATGGGTATGAACTTGCTTTTATCGTTTGTTGTACCGCTACTTTTTGCAAACCATTCAACGGGTGTATTCCATAAAACCGATTCCTCGCCTGCCATTATTTGGTCGATATAGGGCTTTAAGTCTTCATACTCATGAATAGGAACAGTCTCCTTAAATTTTCTGATATTAAAGGTATCTGCAAATTTGTATTGTCGCCCAAATTGAGTGTATTGTCCGTGTGTAATTAAATCCTGAAGTACTTCACGTTGTGCTGCCTCTGGTGAAGTGAGCCAGTGTTCAATTCGCCAATAGCGAAGTCGAGCGAGTCTTGATAATGCAGGGCTAAAAATCTTCATAGGCGTATCACAATATACGCCATACCCTTAAATAAATTAACTTTTTTGTCCCATTTCAATAATCCAATCCTTACGCTTTAATTCAAAATTGGTACCCAAATATAAACGTCTAACTTGTTCATCATTTGCCAATTCTTCGGCAGTACCATGTTTAAATATTTTTCCTTCAATCAATAAATAGGCATTGTCACAAATGGACAATGTTTCATTCACATTATGGTCGGTAATTAAAATACCAATGTCTTTTAATTTTAAGCGCGCCACCACCGATTGAATATCTTCAACTGCTATAGGATCCACGCCAGCAAAGGGTTCATCTAATAAAATAAATTTTGGATCAACAGCTAATGCGCGTGCAATTTCAGTTCTTCTGCGTTCACCTCCACTTAAACTATCACCATTATTGTGTCGCACATGATGTAAATTAAATTCATCTAAAAGAGAACCTAATTTATACTCACGTTCGCCTTTTGTTAATTTTGTCATTTCTAAAATGGCCATGATATTATCTTCCACCGACAATTTTCTAAACACACTAGCTTCCTGTGGCAAATATCCTAAACCCATTTGTGCTCTTTTGTACATGGGTAGCTTTGTAATATCCTCATCATTTAAGAAAACGCTGCCCGCATCTGGAGCAATTAAACCCACCACCATATAAAAAGTAGTGGTTTTACCTGCACCATTTGGTCCCAAAAGTCCTACAATTTCACCTTGTTTTACAGAGATGCTGACATTGTCAACCACACGGCGATTTTTGTATTGTTTAATGAGTTTATCAGTATGAATGGTAAGTATCACAGTAAATATTTGTACAAAAATAAGGGTAAAAACGGCTTTTACGCTTATCACTTATTATTATTAACTATTTTTGCAATCTATTTAATTTGGTTAAGCGAAAAATAAGCACATGCACGTAACGGAACATTTAGCGAAAGCAAAAGACACATTGGTATCATTTGAGGTATTACCTCCTTTAAAAGGTCGAACTATTTCTTATATATATGAGCATTTAGATCCTTTAATGGAATTTAAGCCTTCTTGGATTAATGTTACCTATCATCGTAGTGAAACTATTATTCGTCAAAACGCTGCGGGTGTCTCAGAAAAAGTAGATGTTCGTAAGCGACCAGGAACAGTGGGTATTTGTGCAGCCATCATGAATCACTATAATGTGGATGCAGTGCCGCATATTATTTGTGGAGGATTTTCAAAAAGAGAAACAGAGGATGCATTAATTGATTTACAATTTTTAGGTATTGATAATGTGTTGGTATTAAGAGGTGATGCAGAGAAAGGCCAAAAAACTTTTGTACCAGAACCTAATGGAAACCAACAAGCCATTGATTTATTAAAACAGGTAGTTGGATTGAATAATGGTGAGTACTTGGATAAAGAAATTGTGAATGGTAGTAAGACTAATTTTTGCATGGGTGTATCGGGCTATCCTGAAAAACATTTTGAAGCACCCAGTATGGAATTTGATTTACAAATTGCAAAAGATAAAGTGGATGCAGGTGCGCAATACATTATGACACAAATGTTTTTTGATAACAAAAAGTATTTTGAATATGTTGACGCTTGTAGAAGTATGGGAATAACCGTACCCATTATTCCAGGTCTTAAACCCATTACCAATAAAAAGCAGTTAACCATTTTACCTAATATTTTTTATGTTGACATTCCTGCCGATTTAAGAAATGCAATGATGGCAGCAACTACTGACGAAGCTTGTGAGCAAGTGGGAACCGAGTGGTTAATTCAGCAAAGCAAGGAGCTAAAAGCGGCTGGTGTACCCGTTTTACATTACTATACATTAGGTAAGCCTAAGGTGGTGAAGGATGTTGTTGCAGCGGTATTTTAGAAAATTAATATTCCCAATATTAAAAAAGGAGTCTGTTAAGACTCCTTTTTTATTGCTGATAAAAAAGCTAATTATTTTTTTAATGTTGATTGTATAAAATCATTAAACTGTTCGATGGTTAAATTTTTAGCAACTATTTTTTTATCCTTATCTAGTAAATAAAAAGTGGGTGTTTTGAAAACATCATACAATTGACGAATCGTGGTTGGACGGCCTTCTTTAATTTCTTTATTGAAATCTTCCTCGCTTTGATAACCATTTATCCACTCTGTTAATTGAAGTTCTTTTATAAACTTTTTCCATGCATCCATTTCCTTGAAATTGGTATTCACAGCAATTACTTTAATATTTAAATTTTTCCAACTGGCTTTGTACATGGAGTCCAATCTTGGAATTTCAACCTTACAATGACTACATACAGGATCCCAAAATGCAATGAAGGTAAAGGGGGCCTTAATGCTGTGCATTTCAAATTTTTTATCATCTATATCATTTAATGCTAATGTAGGTGCGGGTAATCCTAATTGGTTAGCCATTAAACTATATGCTCGTTCTCGTAACGATTTTTTAGATTCTTCATTTAAAAGTAGTGTGTCACCCTTTGCAAAAAAGTTTTGATAAATATGTAAAAACACTTTGTCCTGACCCATAAACTCAGGGCTAATATATTTATTGGTGAATTTAAAAAGTAAAAAAGGATAAATTTCTTTTCCAGTTTTGGCAACCGTTAGCATATAATGTACCTCGTCAATAATGGAATCAGGTTCACGAGAAACATAGTTTTTAAAATAGTCGTCTAATTTTTTTTCAAAAAAGGGTGTTCTTAATAATCTGTTATCATTAAATACAATGTTATCCCAATAATGACTCTTAACATATCTAAATGGATACAGTGAGTCCGCCTTTCCGTTAACCACTGGAATAGCGGGTATCTCAGGAATCTCCATAGTTTGCAATAAAAATCGCATCAATGAATTTGGATTAGCATCCATAAACGATTTTCTTTTTTGCTTTATTTCTTTATCCTTAATAGTATAAGCTTCTTTATATTTAGCTGAATCAGTCGATGATGATGAAGATTTGAATTTTTGTTCAATATCATTCAACTCCATAAATAAGTCATTTATTATTTTTGAATAACTTTGAAAAAGTTCGTTATCCTTTGAACCAATAATTTTTACATTCTTTAAATTCAAGGTATC
>JBDKFR010000086.1:0-11948 GCA_039798645.1 Bacteroidota bacterium | reverse complement strand
GTTTGGCGTTCATCTACATCACATAAAAACGCGATGTCTGCTTTTCCACTTTGAAAAAATGACCATAAATCACCTTCTCCTTTACCACCAGCACCAATACCGGCAACTTGTAATTTATCACTTGGTGCAGTAAATCCTTTACCGCCTAATACGTGTCTAGGCATGATATAAAACCCGCCGAGCGCCATTGCGGAATTTCGGATAAAATCCCTTCTTGTGTTATCTGATTTTTTCTTGGACATAGCAATCTTTAATTATTTGGTTTACAAATCGTTTTTAAATCGTTGCGTTAAATTATTGAAAAAATTGGAAAAAACACAATTATTTTGATGAATGCACAATTCAATTCTTGCATTCATAATTTAAGCTTAAATTGCTTATCTATAAAGTAATATCCTATGCAAGAAGCAGTTCAATCCTGTCGTACGTATTTTTTATCAGGCGCCACCCAATCCTATGATTTTAGGATCAGCCAACTTAACAGATTAAAGAAAGTTGTTCTTGCGTCTGAAAAGGAAATTTATGAAGCACTTTATGCTGATTTGAAAAAAACAGACGAGGATGCATGGGCCACGGAAATTGGCTTTTTTTTAAGTGAATTAAATGACACCATAGCGCATTTAAAAGCTTGGATGCAACCTGCAACGGTGGCTACGAATTTGGTAAATCAACCTTCAAGTAGTTATATTATATCGGAGCCCTTGGGTGTGGTTTGTATTATTGCTCCTTGGAATTATCCTTTTCAATTATTGTTCACTCCTTTGATTGGTGCAATTGCCGGAGGAAACTGTGCAGTATTAAAACCAAGTGAATTTGCACCTGCTACTGCAAAAGTGATGGGTAAAATTATTGAGTCCCTTTTTCCTAAAAATTACATTTTATATTTAGAAGGAGAGGGTGCAACTGTTTTGCCTCCATTGTTATCAGAAAACCGATTTGATCATATTTTTTATACAGGAAGTACAGTTGTTGGAAAAATTATTTACAAATATGCAGCCGAACAATTAGTTCCCGTAACACTAGAGTTAGGAGGAAAAAGTCCAGCTGTTATTACATCAAGCGCAAACATTAGAGTTGCTGCTCGTCGATTAGCTAATCCAAAATTCTCGAATGCTGGTCAAATGTGTATTGCACCTGATTATATTTTGGTGCCCACGGAATTAAAGGACGAATTAATAAAAGAATTGATAAAAGCCATTGAATCCTTTTATGGCGAAGACGCTGCATCATCAGAACATTATGGAAAAATAATTAATGATAAACAATGGTTACGTTTAACTTCCTATTTATCGGATGGTGAAATTGTATATGGTGGCAAATCAGACAGAGAAAAATTATTTATTGAGCCAACCATTATGACGGGTGTAAAGACGGATGCTAAAATTATGCAAGATGAAATTTTTGGCCCCATACTTCCCATCATTACCTATCAATCTAATGAGGAAGCCTTGGCTGTGATTCAACAAAATCCTAATCCATTAGCATTTTATGTATTCACTGAAAATAAATCCGATGAACAGTATTGGTTAACCAACGTACCATCGGGAGGCGCCTGTGTAAACAATGCTACAATGCATATCACCAATCACGAATTACCCTTTGGTGGCAGAGGTTTTAGCGGAACAGGGGCGTATCATGGAAAGTCAAGTTTTGACACATTTACACATAAAAAGTCAGTTTTAAAAACACCAACCTGGATTGACCCTAGCTTTAAATATCCGCCGTATAAAGGAAAAGGATGGTTGCTT
This sequence comes from Bacteroidota bacterium, assembly GCA_039798645.1. Taxonomy (GTDB): domain Bacteria; phylum Bacteroidota; class Bacteroidia; order Chitinophagales; family Chitinophagaceae; genus Sediminibacterium. The sequence goes on along the minus strand of JBDKFR010000086.1, from coordinate 10,200 downwards.
AAAAGATTAATTGGATAGAAGAAGTTTAATAAATAGTTACTTGAATGATTCTGTAAAAAATATTGGAGCTGGTTTGAAAAATAAAAAAAATATCATGATTAAGATTGCCATTGCCTTAGGTGTTTTGGTTACTGCCACATTGTTAATGAAAAAATCAGGAATGTCATATCGACAATCTGTATTAAAAACATTATATCCTGCTATCATGTGGACTAGCAAGGCAAGTGGCAAAAAACAAATTCAAACCAATAAAAATAATGCCATTCCTTTGGTCTCTTTTTATTCTCTTTCTGCAAAGGACATTAACGGCAAGGATTTTAATTTTGCTGATTTAAAAGGGAAAAAAGTGTTGATTGTAAATACTGCTAGTGACTGTGGCTTTACGGGTCAATATGAAGCCTTGGAGAAATTGTCCATTCAATATCGTGATCAATTAGTTGTTATTGGTTTTCCGGCCAACGATTTTAAAGAACAGGAGAAAAGTGATAATTCAAATATTGAAAACTTTTGTAAAAAAAATTATGGGGTGACTTTCCCTTTAATGGAAAAATCAATTGTCATTAAAAAAAATCACCAAAGCGAAGTATACAAATGGTTGTCTGATATGACAATCAATGGTTGGTGCCAACAGGAACCAGCTTGGAATTTCTGTAAATATTTAGTCAATGAACAAGGTGTGTTAATGCAATATTTTCCTATGACCGTTGATCCTTTAGCACCTGAAGTTATAAGTGCGATTGAGGCGAAATATTAATAATAAAAAAAGGAGTTTCTGTTGAGACTCCTTTTTTTATAAGTTGTATGAATACTTTTTAATTTATTGGGCAGTGTTCGTGATAGTTTTCCAATACAATTTTACCAGATTCAATCACCATTCCTTTGTACTGCTCTTTTATTTCATCTAACACGGCTTCTATTTCTGCGGGGTCGGTAATGCGAACTAATTTAGCGCGATAGTCTTTAATGCTTGGAAGCCCTTTTAAATAATTAGCATAATGTCTTCTCATTTCATTAATACCTGCTATAGGCCCTTTCCATTCCAATGATTTTTGTAAATGCTTTCTAGCTACTTCAACTCTTTCTTCAATAGTAGGATCGGCTCTTTTTTCACCTGTTGCAATAAAATGTTTGATCTCTCTAAATATCCATGGGTAACCAATTGCAGCACGTCCAATCATGATACCATCAACTCCGTATTTATTTTTATATTCCACTGCTTTTTCGGGTGAGTTAATGTCTCCATTGCCAAATATCGGAATTGTCACGCGAGGGTCGTTTTTCACTTCTCCAATTAGGGTCCAATCAGCTTCTCCCTTGTACATTTGCATACGAGTTCGACCATGAATGGCAAGTGCTTTAATGCCCACATCTTGTAAACGAACTGCTACATCACGAATATTTTTACTGTTATCATCCCAGCCTAATCTTGTTTTTACAGTAACGGGTAAATTGGTGCTTTTTACAACGGCCTCGGTTAAACGAACCATTAAATCCAGGTCCTTTAATACCCCTGCACCAGCCCCTTTCATGGCTACTTTTTTTACGGGGCAACCAAAATTAATATCAATTAAATCGGGGTTTACGGTATCCACTATTTTAGTACACAATGCCAAGGCCTCCTCATCGCCCCCAAATATTTGAATGCCTATAGGACGCTCGTAATCGTAAATATCTAGTTTTTGCTTGCTTTTTATGGCATCGCGAATTAATCCTTCGCTACTAATGAATTCAGTATACATTAAATCGGCGCCATTATCCTTGCATACAGCACGGAAAGGAGGGTCACTCACATCCTCCATAGGGGCGAGTAATAATGGGAAATCCGGTAATTGTATATTGCCTATAGAAACCATATGAATTCGTTATCTTGCATTTAATTGAAACTGCTGCAAATGTAGCCAAAATTTGTATTTAGATGAGTTATAAGGACAGATCCCTTTATTATATGCTTCCAGGAATGCGGTTGGCTATTTTTATTGCCGCTACCGGTATCAGTATGATTTTAGGGGCTTTTATTACTTTTTCAATCGTAGCCAATTATTTACATGTAGGATTAACTGAAATCCAAACTGTTTTACTGCAACCTAAAAACGCGCATATTTCTTTGTTTGCAAACGCTTTCGCTAGCATTATTGCATTTATGTTGCCAAGTTTTGCAGTGGCTTATCTTTCAAAAGGAAAAATTTCACAAAATTTTGGTTTTCAAAAAATCGGATCCATTAAGTTGGTTGGTTGGGTAATATTATTAGCACTGGCTGGCTTGCTATTAAGTGGCGCCATGGCAACCTTGACGGAAATGATTCCAATACCTGTAAACTTTAAACAATGGGCTGAGGAATTGGAGGCGAGTTATAAAAAAGCCATGGTAGTGATGACACAAATGAATTCCATTGGCGATTTATTCATTAATTTATTTGCAGTGGCTTTAATTCCTGCTATTGTAGAGGAGTTATATTTTAGAGGCGCTTTACAAAAAACACTTTCAGCATGGTCTGGGAGACCCATTGTTGCAATTGTAGTAACGGCCATTATTTTTAGTGCTTTCCATTTCTCTTATTTTGGATTTTTATCAAGAATGGTATTAGGTATCGTTTTAGGTTTTATTTTTGAATATACGAGAACCATTTGGCTACCCATTTTACTACACTTCATTAATAATGGAATTGCCATTATTGCATTATACAGTGTGCGAGGTGATCAGCATAAAATGGATAAAGTGATGGATGAAAACCTGCCTTTATATTGGGGGATTGTTGCTATAGGATTAGTTACCTATTTTTTACATTGTTTGAAAAATGACGCGCATTATGAAAGATTGGAAAAAAATATACTCGAATAATAATTTAGCTACCGCTATGATGGTTACTGATTTGTTGATTCAAAATGAAGTGCCTGCTAAATTGTTAGATCGCAAAGATTCTTCCTATGTTTTTTTAGGAGAAGTTGAAGTATATGTACCAGCCGACTTTGTAAATATTGCCCAAGCCGTTTTAAAAACAATTGAGGAAAATCCCTTGGAGGCTTAATTAAACTTATCATTAACAAATATAAAATTTATGGCTTTTAATTTTTCAGTTTTTAAAGTGAGAGCACTTTCTGCAGTCGTTTTTGTGATTATCATGTTGGGCGGATTGATATGGAACAACTATTCCTTTTTTACCTTATTTGTTGTTATAGCAATGGGATGTTTATTCGAATATCAAAAATTAATAGCCCTGGTTTATCCCAATTATAAAACTATTTCTCTTATACATAAATGGGGGTATTACTTACTAGCAGCGGGAATCATGTTTACGCTGTCTGCTAAAATTTTACCATTAAGTAGTCAGCTATTTACATTAGTGGGTACAAAAATTGTTCCCATCATTTTAGGCATCATGATTATTGGCGATGTTTTAAGTAAAAAAATTAGTTTGCAAAACTGGGCAATTAGTATTGCTGGCTTAATTTATATTCCAATGGGATTGTCCCTTTTTTACCAAATTAAAGGAGCGCCTGTTTCAACTTATTACAGAAACTGGGATTTTGCGATTCCCTTATTAATTATGGTAGCGGTTTGGGTGAATGATACTATGGCATATTTAGTTGGATCTATGATTGGGAAAAGACAAATTTCGTCGGTGTCCCCTAATAAAACTTGGGAGGGAACCATTGGAGGTATGCTTATTTCAATTTTAGTCGTTTCTAATGCAACTGCATATTTTATTCCTGATTTAAAATCGAATGCCGTTTTTTTAATTTGTTTAGTTGCGGTGGTAGCGGGGAATTATGGTGATTTTTTTGAAAGCAAGTTAAAAAGAATGGCAGGTGTGAAAGACAGCGGAAGCATGATGCCTGGGCACGGCGGATTTTTAGACCGATTTGATTCCATATTATTAGCGGGACCATTTGTTTGGTTATTACTTGATATTATGTATCATCAGTAAAATAGTTTTATATTCGCACATTAAATTAATTGCATGACCATACATAAAGAAGGAACAGCGACCATTTCATTAACCGCCGTAGTGGTAGGAGCGATCAACATTGCTAATTTTTCATACTTACTTCCAATTAGTTGTATAGCTGCTTGGGCAGTTTTTATCCTTACTTTAGGATTATTTTTATTTATTGTTTCATTCTTCAGAATGCCTAATAGAAATTGGACAAATGACGCTAATGCGATTGTTTCACCTGCCGATGGTAAAGTAGTGGTTATTGAAGAAGTACAACCTGATGAATACTACACTGAAAAAAGAATTCAAGTAAGTGTATTTATGAGTCCTGCTAATGTGCACGTTAATCGAACGCCAATTGCTGGAAATATTATTTATAACCAATACCATCCTGGTAAGTTTTTGGTAGCATGGCATCCAAAGTCATCTACTGATAATGAACGCTGGTCAGTAGTGATTGAGAATGAAAAGGGTAGCATATTATTAAAACAAATTGCGGGTGCATTGGCGCGTCGTATTTGCAATTATGCGGCAGTAGGCACTAAGTATGATCAAACGGCTGAATATGGCTTTATTAAATTTGGAAGCAGGGTTGACTTATTATTGCCATTAGATGCAACCATTAACTGTAAAATAGGTGATGTAGTGAAAGGAGGTATTACCGTTTTAGCCAAATGGTAATGAATATTATAAAATAGCCTCTAACTCTTTTAAATGTTTAATAGTATAGGTTGCAGGAACTGTTGGTACTGCATTAATATGGTTTACAAAAACGGAATCCATTCCAATATTAATCGCACCTTGTATATCGGCACTCTCATTGTCACCTAGCATAATGCTATGTTCCAATTTTGCTTTTGATTTTTGCAAAGCGTATTCAAAAATTTCCTTATTCGGTTTTAAGCTATTACTTGCTTCCGAAGTAATTACCTCCTTGAAATAGGGAGCCAAATTGGAATTTTCAATTTTCTTAAACTGAACCGACTCAAATCCATTTGTGATTAAGTGCATTTCATATCCCTTATTTTTCAAGTAGTCTAAAATTTCAATAGTGTAAGGGAATAAGTTTTTCTTATTGGGCAAAATGTCTAAATAATCAACCGACATTTCCCTTGAAAGTTTTTCGTCTGCAATTTTATAATCCAATAAGCTTAAATAAATACGCTTCCATCTCAATTCCTCCTGCTTGATAAAACCTTTTGTATACCTATCCCATAATCGATGATTATGTATGCTATAATGATCATAGAATGCATCAAAGTCATGTATTCCTTTTTCTGCTAAATTGTATTTATGGTGTAGGTCGAGTAAGGTTTCTTTGGAATTCATTTCAAAATCCCAAATGGTATGGTCAAGGTCAAAAAACAGATGTTGATAGGGCATGTTCATAATTGGCATTATTGAATACCGCACGAATTTACAATTTTGCTTACTATCTTTATCGAATATTATTATTAATCGTTTTTTTATGAATATTGTAATTACGGGTGCTTCACAAGGAATTGGTTTCGCAATCGCGCAACAGTTTGCTGCACATGGCCATGATTTGTATTTAACGAGTAAAACACCATCTTCTTTGGATAAGGCAGTAGCAGCATTACGTTCACAATTTCCGTCAATGACAATTGAATATTTTGCAGCTGATCTTTCTAGAAAAGACAATGTGGATGCTTTTTCAAAATGGTGTTTACAATTAACACAACCTCATATGCTCATTAACAATGCAGGTAATTTTGCGCCAGGTAAATTAATGGATGAGCCGGAGGGACAATTGCAGCATCAACTTGATACCAATTTATTTTCAGCCTATCATTTAACAAGGGCTATATTGCCATCGATGCTTGCAAATAAATCAGGTCATATTTTTAATATTTGCTCCATTGCCTCGATAGGTGCATATGAAAATGGAGGTGCATATAGCATCAGTAAATTTGCTTTATTAGGCTTTTCAAAAAACTTAAGATTAGAATTAAAAGACAAGGGTATTAAAGTAACTGCTGTATGTCCAGGTGCAGTTTATACGAATAGTTGGTCTGGTTCAGGTGTTGATCCAAAAAGAATTATGGAAGCGAGTGATATAGCTAAAATGATTTATGCTGCTTCACAACTTAGCCCACAAGCTGTTGTGGAAGATATTGTAATGCGACCGCAATTAGGAGATCTTTAATTAGTACACTATTAATTAAGAGATAATTTAGATAGCTTTAATTTGAATAAATTTCTAAGTATTTGTTATAATCTTTCTTCCGTGTCATCTATTCTTGGTGCAATATTAAAGCTTTCTCTTGCTTTTTTTGTAGCGGCTAGTCTTTCCAAAACTACTTGGGCTATTAATTTGCCTGCATCTTCGGTTGGGTTTGCATTCAATATATTTTTCAGCTTCGCTTCTGATACATCTATACGATATAAAATTTGAACTAATCTTGAAAAATCATTTTTGATAAGTTCATTAATAGCTACTTCTAAACTCGGTGTGTCTAATTTTTCAAGTGACTGAAGGTTGATTTCCATAGTAATAAATGTCGATAGTTATTTAAAAGTGTATTGATGTTTATGATTTATATTAATTTTTCAATGACACCTAAGCTAAATAAAGCAAAGTCATATTTAACAGGGTCCTTAGGATCTAAAGTACGGCAATAATCAGTAAGTTCTATAGCCGCTTGCCAATCAGTTTGGGATCTATTTAATATGCCTATCGACCTTGATACCCTTGCCACATGCACATCAATGGGCATAATTAATTCACTAGGTTTAATGCTATTCCAAATGCCAAAATCTACTTTTTGTTCATCCTTTCTTATCATCCATCTCAAAAACATGTTTAACCTCTTGCATGTTGAACCATTTACTGGACTGGCTATATGTTTTTGTGTTCGTCTTGGCGCGTCTTCCAAACTCATGAAATAGGTTTGAAAATGCGTTAGTGCGGCTTCAACTGATTTGATTTGCTTGCCGGTTATTTGGTTTGTAAAAAAGGCAGTTTCTAAACTATAATGATTTTGAAAATGTTGTTTAAAAAATTCAATACAATACAAAGCATCCGTATCATTAAAGGTGCGGTGTACAAAACCTATTATTTTTTTTAAATCTTTGTTATCGTGTTGTAAACAAAAATCATAGGGAGCATGATCCATTCTATTTAATAGTTCATTGCTTTTATTTATGATGGTAGTTCTGTTTCCCCATGCAAATATGGCTGCAAAAAAAGCAGCAATCTCTATGTCTTGCTGCTTTTTATATTGATGCGGAATACAAATGGGATCTTTTTCAATGAAATCAATCTTGTTGTATTGCCGAACTTTTTGGTCTAATAATTTTTTAATCTCTATTTGCTTACTCACTTTATTGATTATCCTTTTCTCAAATGTTATGATGCATCAACTTCTTAAATTTACTGGGCATTATCCTATGGCTTGTTCCAAATCAGCAATGATGTCTTCCGCATCTTCAATACCAACGCTTAAGCGTATTAATCCGTCGGCTAAGCCATTTGCAATTCTTATGTCTCTAGGAATAGAAGCATGCGTCATGCTTGCTGGATGATTAATCAAGGATTCCACACCCCCAAGGCTTTCGGCTAATGAAAATATTTTAGTGCTAGATAAAACTTTGGTTGCTGCTGCTACGCTATCATCCTTTAAGGTAAAACTCATCATGCCCCCAAATCCACGCATTTGCTTCTTAGCAATATCGTGATTAGGATGGTCTGAAAATCCGCACCAGTATACCTTTGCTACTTTTGGATGCTGACGTAAATAGGCCGCTACCTTTTCACCATTCTCACAATGTCTTTGCATTCTAACATGCAAGGTTTTGATTCCTCTTAAAACCAAAAAACAATCCTGTGGTCCGGGAACAGCTCCTGTACTTTTTTGTATAAAGTAAAGTTGATCTCTTAATTCCGTATCGTTTAACATCAAACAACCTTGTATCACATCGCTATGACCACCTAAATATTTTGTTGCAGAGTGCATGACAATGGTGGCGCCATCATCCAATGGATTTTGTAAATAAGGTGAAGCAAATGTATTATCCACACATACTATACAATTATGTTTTTTACCTATCGCAGCAATGGCTGCTATGTCGGTAATATTCATTAAAGGATTTGTAGGCGTCTCAATCCAAATTAATTTGGTTTTAGGTGTGATAGCTTCAGCAACGTTGTTGGCATTAGATGTATCAACATAAATGAATTTGATACCCATTTTTTCGTGCACTTTTGAAAACAATCGGTAGGAACCACCATACATATCATTGGCTGCAATGACTTCATCGCCAGGAACTAATAATCGCATAACCGCATCTGTTGCGGCAACGCCACTTGCAAAAGCAAGACCGTATTTTCCATTTTCAATGACAGCAAATGCTTCTTCTAATGCAAAGCGTGTAGGGTTCTGACTTCTTGCATATTCATATCCTTTATGAACTCCCGGTGCTGATTGCACGTAAGTTGATGTTTGATAAATAGGCGTCATAATCGCTCCTGTACTAGGATCAGGATGTGCGCCAGCGTGTATATATTTTGTTCCTAGATTATTTTTATGACTCATTTTAATTTATTTAATTTGATTTCCGTTTTTAAACATACGATATGAGAATAGGGTTGGAATAATAACCATGATCACCGTGGCAGACATAAAGCAAATAAAGCCCCACTTACCTTCAAAAATTAAAGTGGTGATTGCTTGAAAAAATCCACCATATAACCAAACGGTTCCAGCTACTTTATGTGTTTCATTCCAGTTGTCAACATTCTCTAATGTCCAGGGTAATCTAAATCCAGCGAAATAGTTTTGATGAATTTTTGGCATATACCAACCTAATGCCGCGAACGAAAATCCCAGCAAAGGCAATATCAATTTAGTAACATTCATACTTGGTGATGTAGATGAGATAGTGATTACCAATCCCAGTAAACTTAAAAAAGCAACCATAAATAAAGCAAACTTTTTAAACATGCCATCATCTTCTGATTTGTATCTTTTTGGATCAAAGTTTTTGATATTGGATAAAAGGAAAAAGGTAAATAAACCTACTCCTCCCAAAATTCCAGGGCCAATAAAAATGCTGTCTTTACCGCCAAATCCATCTGCTTCCCCTTTGATGTTAAAATGAGTTGGAATGGTTTCGGGTAAATTTGGATATAAATAGGCTGCATAACCAAATGGGATAGCTAATAGTACTAATGCCAGTATTAAGTTGGTTGTGTTGTTTTTCATACAATAGTTGTTTAAATAGACGCTAAAAGGGGTACTGTATCGTATCACAAGTTACTATTTATGGCTAAAAAAAATTACTTTTGCATCAAATCGAAAAAAATGAGCAAAGGACCCGTTTCTAAATTTATTGAACATCAGTACAGGCATTTTAATGCTGCTGCTTTAGTAGATGCTGCTAAAGGATATGAAACCCATTTATTAGATGGTGGTAAAATGCTAGTGAGCTTAGCTGGTGCGATGAGTACTGCTGAATTAGGCATTAGTTTGGCCGAAATGATTCGCCAGGATAAGATTGCCATTATTAGCTGTACCGGTGCCAATTTAGAGGAAGATGTAATGAATCTAGTTGCACATAGTAAGTATAAAAGAGTTCCTAATTATCGTGACTTAACACCACAAGATGAGTGGGATTTATTAGAAAATCATTATAACCGTGTAACAGATACTTGTATACCTGAAGAGGAAGCTTTCCGTCGTTTACAAAAGCCTTTGGAGAAAGTATGGAAAGATGCAGAGGCAGCTGGAGAAAGATATTTTCCACATGAGTTTTTATACAAAGTTGTTTTAAGTGGTGTGTTGGAAGAATTTTATGAAATTGATCCTAAGGATAGCTGGATTGTTGCTGCTGCTAAAAAGAATATTCCTATTATCGTTCCAGGTTGGGAGGATAGTACAACAGGAAATATTTTTGCTTCTTATGTCATTAAAAATGAATTAAAAGCAAGTACCGTTAAAAATGGTATTGAATACATGGTTATGTTGACAGAGTGGTATAGAGCCAATAGCGGTGGAAAGGGGGTAGGCTTTTTCCAAGTTGGGGGTGGTATTGCAGGAGACTTCCCAATTTGTGTTGTACCCATGATGTATCAAGATTTAGAATGGCATGATGTACCGTTTTGGAGCTACTTCTGCCAGGTTAGTGATAGTACAACATCCTATGGTTCTTATTCAGGAGCCGTTCCTAATGAAAAAATTACATGGGGTAAATTAGATATTCATACACCTAAATTTATAGTAGAGAGTGATGCAACGATTGTTGT
>JBDKFR010000085.1:0-6848 GCA_039798645.1 Bacteroidota bacterium | reverse complement strand
TGAAAATAAGTGTTGGCCACTATTCAGCAGTTAATCCAGCTCTTAAATACTCTTTATTTAAACGAGCAATATTTGCTATAGAAATTTCTTTTGGACAAGCTGCTTCACAAGCACCTGTGTTGGTACAAGATCCGAATCCTTCTTTATCCATTTGAGCAACCATGTTTAAAACACGTGATTTTCTTTCAGGCTCACCTTGTGGTAATAAAGCTAAGTGAGAAACTTTCGCACTTAAAAATAACATTGCAGAGCTGTTTTTACAAGCTGCAACACATGCACCACAACCAATACACATTGCTGCTGCGAAAGCTGCATCGGCATTATCTTTGTTGATTGGTAAGCTATTACCATCAACTGCATTACCTGTATTTACGCTGATGTATCCACCTGCTTGTATGATTCTATCAAATGCACCTCTGTCAACCGTTAAGTCCTTAACTATTGGGAAAGCATTTGATCTCCATGGTTCAATAGTAATAGTGTCACCGTCTTTAAACGCACGCATGTGTAATTGACAAGTAGTATTTGCTTGCCATGGACCGTGTGGTTTTCCATCAATATACAATGAACACATACCGCAAATTCCTTCTCTACAGTCGTGATCAAATGCAATAGGTTCGTCACCTGTTACAATTAATTTTTCGTTTAAAACGTCCAACATTTCTAAAAATGACATCTCATCTGAAATATCATTTACTTCGTATGTTTTGAATGCACCAGCAGTGTTAGCATTTTTTTGACGCCAAACTTTTAATTTTAAATTCATAGTATTATGTGACATATGATATAAGTTATCTTGTAGTAAATAATTGAATGATGAGTTTATTTGTAATTACGTTGTGAAGGTTTTATTACTTCATACTTTAATTCTTCTTTATGTAATTGCCACTGATGTTCGCCAGTAGTTTCCCATGCAGCAACATACATATAGTTTTCATCGTCTCTTAAAGCTTCACCGTCTGGTGTTTGATATTCTTCTCTGAAGTGTCCGCCACAGCTTTCATTTCTGTTTAATGCATCAACACACATTAACTCTCCTAATTCAATAAAATCTGCAACACGATTTGCTTTATCTAACTCAGGGTTATATTCGTTAATTTCACCTGGGATTCTAACATCACTCCAGAATTCTTTTTTCAACGCTTGTACATCTGCGATCGCTTGCTTTAAACCAGCTTCGCTTCTTGACATACCACATTCATTCCAAATGATTTTACCTAAACGCTTATGGAAACTTTCAACTGATTGTTTACCATTTATGTTTTTTAATTTTTGGATGCGCTCAGCAACAGCCTTCTCCGCTTCTTCAAATGCAGGATGTGTAGTTGGGATAGGAGCGTTGTAAATTTCATCTGCTAAATTGTTTCCTAAAGTATAAGGAATTACAAAATAGCCATCCGCTAATCCTTGCATCAAAGCACTAGCTCCTAAACGGTTTGCACCATGGTCGCTAAAGTTTGCTTCACCTAATGCATATAACCCTGGAACATTTGTTTGTAATTCATAATCAACCCATAAGCCACCCATGGTATAGTGCACCGCAGGATAAATACGCATTGGCACTTCATATGGATTTTCTCCAGTGATTTTTGCATACATGTCAAACAAGTTGCCATATTTTTCTTTCACCACTTCTTTACCTAATGCAATTATTTGCTCATGACTTACATTGGTTAAACCTTGTTTACCAACTTCAGTTTTACCATAACGCTCAATAGCTGCTGCATAATCTAAGTATACTGCTTGCTTTGAAGTACCAACACCATAACCTGCATCACATCTTTCTTTAGCAGCACGAGACGCAACGTCACGAGGCACTAAGTTTCCGAAGGCAGGGTAACGACGCTCTAAATAATAATCTCTTTCTTCTTCAGGAATTTCGTTTGCTTTTCTAGTATCGTTTTGTTTTTTTGGAACCCAAATACGACCATCGTTTCTTAATGATTCAGACATCAATGTTAACTTAGATTGATGATCACCAGAAACCGGAATACAAGTAGGGTGGATTTGTGTGAAGCAAGGATTTGCAAAATAAGCACCTTGCTTATGCGCTTTCCATGCAGCAGTTACATTAGAACCCATTGCATTTGTAGATAAGTAAAATACGTTTCCGTATCCACCAGTACATAATAGCACCGCGTATCCAAAATGTTTTTCTAGTTCGCCTGTTACTAAATTTCTTGCGATAATACCTTTTGCTTTACCATCAATTTTTACTACATCCAACATCTCATGACGAGAGTACATAGTTACATTTCCTAAAGCTACTTGACGCTCTAAAGCTTGGTAGGCACCAATCAATAATTGTTGACCTGTTTGCCCAGCGGCATAAAAAGTACGTTGTACTTGCGTACCACCAAAACTACGGTTACTTAATAATCCACCGTATTCACGTGCAAATGGAACACCTTGCGCAACGCATTGGTCAATAATATTTACACTTACTTCTGCTAAACGGTGAACATTTGCTTCACGAGCACGGTAGTCACCACCTTTAATGGTATCATAAAATAATCTAAACACGCTATCACCATCGTTTTGATAGTTTTTAGCAGCGTTAATACCACCTTGTGCAGCAATACTGTGTGCACGACGTGGACTATCTTGAAAGCAAAATGCTTTTACTTTATATCCTAATTCTCCTAATGAAGCTGCAGCACTTGCACCGGCTAATCCAGTACCAACGACTATAACTTCCATTTTTCTTTTATTAGCAGGGTTCACTAATTTACAGTGACCTTTATAATCAACCCATTTGTCGTCTAAGTTTCCTGCTGGTATTTTTGAGTTTAACATAATTAATTCTTTTTTCTAGTTAATAGAATAATGTGTTGAAAGGAAATTAGTTTATTAATTTAAAATAAAAACTAATTGGCATCATTGCAAAGGCCAATGGAATTAAAATAGCGAAACCATATCCAATCGTGCTAATTAAAGCATGGTATCTTTTATTGTGAATACCAATTGTTTTAAATGCACTTTGAAATCCATGCGCTAAGTGATAGCCTAATGAGCCACATGCTAAAACATATAATAAAACAACTAATGGATTTTCAAAAACCAATTGCATTTCAGCATATAAATTATGGTATTCAACTCCATTTTTATCAAATACAGTAAGGCTCTTAATACCTCCGATACCACCTAAGCGGCTTGGCGTCCAAAAATGATAAATATGCATTACCAAAAACATTAAAAGTAAAGTTCCCAATAAAGCCATGCTTCGACTGTACCATTTACTTCCTTTGGCATAGTTTACTGCATAACCAACTGATCTTTTACTTCTGTTTTCAAGTGTAAGCATATATCCCTGCAAAATGTGCAAGAAGATACCAACGAAAAGACCAATTTCTAATACGCGAGGAACGACAAAGCTTCCCATAAAATGCGCTGCTTTGTTAAACATTAATCCTTCGTCATTGGCCCATATACAAGCATTTAATCCTGCATGAACAATTAAGAAAAGAATTAAGAAAATTCCTGTGAAGGCCATTACTAATTTTTTCCCCACTGAGGAGGTAAACATGTTTTTGGAACTCATATAGTTAATGATTTAAAAATCGGGGCAAAAGTACGCATGATTTTTATACTTTTTATCAAACGTTTGAATGATTTTGAGGACATATGCTAAATACCTTAACAATATGTGCATTTAAATAAGTTATCGACCTTTTGAATAAAAAATTTCAGCTAATCGCTATTTGGCATATTTTTACTTCATGATAAAAGTGCTTGGAATACTTTGGAACAGCTTTAAAATGGCCTTACAGGAGCTAAAAGTGAATAAACTAAGGACTTTCTTGTCCTTATTTGGCATCACGATTGGCATTTTTTGCATCATTGGTGTTTTGGCAACAATTGATAGCTTGAAAACGAAAATCAGTAGTGATTTATCTGGTCTTGGAAATAACTCTATTTTTATTGATAAGTGGGACTATAATGGGGGACCGGAATATCCTTGGTGGAAGTTCGTAAAACGACCATCCATGAAAATTTCGGAAATGGATTTTATTCAAAAACGTTCTGCACTTGCTTCCAATATTGCATTTTTTGTTTCTACTTCTACGACATTTTCCTACGAAGAAAATAATTTAAAAGGGGTAAATTTATATGGAGTTTCCAATGATTTTAATAAAATACAAACTTTCAATATTGCTAACGGACGTTATTTTAATGAAACCGATTTCACTCGAGGAGTTTCCTATTGTGTAATTGGAAATAAAGTAGCCGAGGAATTATATGGTAAATCAGAAAAAGCATTAGGAAAAACGATATCGTATAGTGGCAGACGACTTTTAATTGTTGGTATTATTGAAAAACAAGGTAGCTCTATGATTGGTGGTTTTGATTATGATAAAACCGTTATCGTGCCTTATTTTTATTACGCATCTATATTTAATCCTGATAACAATAATCCTTATATCATGGTGCAAGCAAAGCCTGGTATTCCCTCAAAAGCTTTGCAGGATGAATTAAATGGAATTATGCGCCAGTTGAGAAAATTAAGCCCAACACAGGAAGATAATTTTACTTGCAATGATGTAGCTCAATTCAAGGATCAAATCGAAAGTGTTTTTACTTCAATTAATATGGGTGGTTGGGCAATTGCTGGTTTATCCCTGTTAGTAGGCGCTTTTGGAGTGGCTAATATTATGTTTGTTACCGTTAGAGAGCGTACAAGTCAAATTGGACTCAAAAAAGCAATTGGTGCAAAAAGCAGTACTATATTATATGAATTCCTTTTAGAGAGTGCATTCCTATGTATCATTGGAGGTTTAGTGGGATTATTATTGGTATGGGTGCTCACGGCGGCATTAGGTGCTGTTCTTCCTTTTCCAATTTTCATTGCTCCAAGTATTGTATTTCTTGCTTTGAGTATTTGTATTATTTTAGGAATGATTTCAGGTATTATTCCAGCTTCTATTGCTGCAAAAATGAATCCAGTAGAAGCGATTAGAACTAAGTAAGTTAGTTTTATTAACTTCGCATTGTGCTTCATAAATCAGTTACCATATTAGCTATTGAATCCTCTTGTGACGAGACGGCTGCATCCGTTATTGTGGATGGAAAAATTCTTTCGAATTTTATTGCCAATCAGGCGATTCATGAAAAATTTGGTGGCGTAGTACCTGAATTAGCGAGTAGGGCACATATGGAAAATATTGTTCCTGTCGTTGACGAGTCTTTAAAAAAAGCATTCCCTAATTTATCACATAGTGAAAGACTTGCCAATTTGGATGCAATTGCTTTTACGCAAGCTCCTGGTTTAATTGGAAGTTTATTAGTTGGAGCACAATTTGCTAAATCATTAGCGTTAACACTTGATAAACCCTTGATATCAGTGCATCATATGCAAGCGCATGTGTTAGCAAATTTAATCGCAGAAGAACGTCCTAGTTTTCCTTTTTTATGTTTAACGGTGAGTGGAGGACATACACAAATTGTTCAATGCAATAGTCCTGCTGAGTTAATTATTTTAGGAGAAACCATTGACGATGCTGCAGGAGAAGCCTTTGATAAAATTTCTAAAATAATTGGATTGCCTTATCCTGGCGGCCCCGTTTTAGATAAATTGTCGCAACAAGGAAACCCAAATGCTTTTGAATTTGCAAAGCCACAGGTACCTGATTTAAACTATTCATTTAGTGGTTTAAAAACGAGTGTGCTATATTTTTTACAAAAACAAGAACCTGGTTTTATTGAAGCGAATTTGAATGATTTATGTGCGTCGGTTCAATATACAATTGTTGAAATATTAATGCGAAAATTCAAAAAAGCTATTCAACAAACGGGTATCCGTGAAATTTGTATTGCGGGTGGCGTAAGTGCCAATTCGGGCTTAAGAAAAGGGGTACTGGAACTTGGTCAAAAAACAAAGTCAAAAGTGTATTTACCCAACTTCGAATATTGCACGGACAATGCTGCAATGATTGCCATTACTGCGCACTACAAATACTTGGCAGGGGCATTTGATGACCTTTCTGTGTCAGCCTCAGCTAGGTCTAATTGGTAAGCATTTATTGCTTAACTTTGCGTCCTCAAATTAATGTACATATATGATCAGTGCTAGAAACATTACTTTATCCTTTGGAAAAAGGGTTTTGTTTGATGAAGTAAATATTAGCTTCACCAAAGGGAATTGCTATGGTATTATTGGCGCGAATGGTGCCGGTAAATCAACTTTCCTTAAAATATTAAGTGGTGAAATTGAGCCTACTAAAGGGGCAGTTGAAATCACCCCTGGAGAACGTATGTCATTCTTAAAACAAAATCAATTTGAGTTTGATGAGCAAACGGTTTTGAATACGGTGATGCAAGGTCATAAGCGAATGTGGGATGTTATGCACGCTAAAGATGCTTTGTATGCTAAAGAAGATTTTACGGAAGAGGATGGGTTAAAGGCGGGGGAACTAGAAGCAGAATTTGGAGAAATGGGTGGATACGAGGCTGAGAGTAATGCTGCAAGTTTATTAAGCGATTTGGGTGTAAAGGAAGACATGCATCAATCCTTAATGAAAGACATTCCAAGTAACTTTAAATTGCGTGTGTTGTTAGCGCAGTCATTATTTGGAAACCCAGACATTTTATTACTGGATGAACCTACCAACGGATTGGATATTGAAACTATTGGATGGTTGGAAAACTTTTTAGCTGACTACGAAAACATTGTATTGGTAGTGAGTCACGACCGTCACTTTTTGGATACGGTTTGTACACATGTGTCGGACGTGGATCGTTCAAAGATTAAAACATTTAGCGGTAACTATTCATTCTGGTATGAGTCGTCTACTTTGATGGCACGCCAAATGAGTGATAAAAATAAAAAGAACGAAGAAAAGCGTGCCGCT
>JBDKFR010000084.1:0-5906 GCA_039798645.1 Bacteroidota bacterium | reverse complement strand
ATATTTATTTTTATATATTAAATTCTAACCTATTTGTCTAAAATTTCTTATATTTGTGATATAAATAATATATAATATTTTTTATAATATAATTAATACTAAATCACAACCTATGAAAAATCAAACAGTACAAAAGTACACACCTTTTATTTTACTGCTAGTTGTTGCTATTGCAGCCTTGTTTGTACCTCAACTTCCAAGTTTTGCAGGGACAGCAGAAACCTATAATTCAGCTGATATCGCATGGATTTTAGTTGCAACTGCTTTGGTATTTATTATGACACCAGGTCTTGCCTTTTTTTATGGAGGTATGGTTCATCGTAAGAACATCATTTCTACCATGATTAAAAGTATTGTATCTGCTGGTATCGTAACAGTCATTTGGGTTACTTATGGTTATAGTTTAAGTTTTGGTGAATCAGTGAATGGAATAATCGGCAATCCAGGAACTCACTTGTTTTTCAAAGGGGTAACTGATGGTGCTCCAGCCTTACAAGGTGGTGCAGCTATGACAATACCTTTATTATTATTTGCAATGTTTCAATTAATGTTTGCCATCATTACACCAGGATTAGTGGTAGGTGCGGTTGCAGAACGTATCAAATTCACTTCATACATATTATTTATTGTATTATTCATTACCTTAATATACGCTCCATTAGCACACTGGTCTTGGCATCCAAACGGATTTTTATTTAAAATGGGTGCATTGGACTTCGCGGGTGGTACAGTAGTACATATTAGTGCAGGATGTGCTGCCTTAGCAGGTGCAATTGTATTAAAGCAAAGACGTGCAAAATTAGAACAACAAGAAATTCCTCCAGCAAATATCCCTTATGTATTAATTGGCACAGGTCTATTATGGTTTGGATGGTTTGGCTTCAATGCAGGTTCTGCATTAGGCGCTAACTCTTTAGCCGTTAACGCTTTTGCAACAACTAATACAGCAGCTGCTGCAGCAGGTTTAGCATGGATGTTCTTTGATGTAATGAGAGGCAAAAAACCATCGGTACTAGGATTTTGCATAGGTGCAGTAGTAGGTTTAGTTGCTATTACACCAGCAGCTGGATTTGTTGGAATCCCACAAAGTATATTTATAGGTGTAATTGGTGCAGTAATTTCAAATGTATTAAGCCATGCCTTTAAGTTATCAAGAGTAGACGATACATTAGACGTATTCCCTTGTCATGGTATTGGTGGTATTGTGGGAATGTTATTGACAGGTGTTTTCGCTTCTAAAAATGTAAACCCAGCTGGTGCTGATGGTTTATTTTATGGCAACCCAGCATTTTTCTTTACACAGTTGAAAGCCATGTTAATTGTTGTAGCCTACAGCTTTTCAGTTTCCTATATCATTTTCAAATTGATCGCGTTATTATTACCATTGCGTGTATCTGAGGAAGAAGAAGAATTAGGTTTAGATGCTACGCAACATGATGAAAAATATGGTAGAAACCCTTTAAAAGCTTAAAATTTTTCTGGTTCATAAATAGCAAGCAATCGTTCGGCCCGAATTTCTATTCGGGCCTTTTTTATTATATTAGTGCCTGAATGAAAGCACTAAAAAAAATAATCCAACTCGTATATTGCTTATACGCTTTAATCATTTTTGCAATACTTACCATTTTATCAGCTATCGCATTAATATTGCTAATTCCGTTTGGGAAAGCGAAGCTGAGTAAAAGGATTTATAAAGTATGTAGATATTGGTCAAAAACATGGTACTTATTCATAGGCATTAGACACAAGGAAATTTTTGAAGCAAAACACAATTTTAGTAAACCACATATATTCGTGGCGAATCATAATTCCTATATGGATATCCCACCTATCGTGCAATTAAGACACCAGCCTATTCGTCCACTTGGAAAATTCGAATCCTCAAAAATTCCCATTTTCGGATGGGTATACCGTGCAGCAGTCATTATGGTAGATAGAAGCAGTCCGGAAAAAAGAGCTAAGAGTTTACGTAATTTAAAAGCTGCCTTACATAAAAAAACTTCCATTTTTATTTTTCCTGAAGGAACTTTTAGCATGACAAATAAAAAACCTCTAAAAGCATTTTATAATGGCGCATTTAAATTAGCCATCGAAATGCAAATACCCATTCAACCAATTCTCATGATAGATGCAGTTGATAGAATGCATTTTGATAGTGTGTTTTCTTTAACACCCGGACCCAATAGGGTTGTATACTTAGATACTATCCAGGTCACCAATTATACAATGGATGATGTTGAAAAATTAAAAACCGAAGTGTATGATATAATGGACGCTGGCTTAAGAAAATACAGAAACTACCCTTAGTTATACCAAAAGCTTAACTTAAAAAATAAGTTTCCCTTTGATAGCTTATTTTTGTAAACGCTCCTATGTACGCAGAAATCATCATACCCTTATCGCTTCCCAAAAACTATACTTGGGAAATTCCTATTTCCATGAGGGATGAAATAATGATTGGTATGCGCGTTGAAGTGATGCTGGGGGCTAATAAACGTTACGCAGGTATTGTAAAAAAAATTATTCAGGAAAAACCTGCCGCTTTCAATCCGAAGCCAATTCTTTCCATATTAGACGAAGCCCCAATTGTTTTCGCTCATCAACTTTCCTTATGGGAATGGATGGCACAATATTACATGTGTACCGAAGGCGAAGTAATGCAAGCTGCTGTTCCAAGTCATTTGAAAATTTCAAGTGAGTCCGTTTTTGTATTTAATGAAATTGATCAAATTGACAATCAACAATTAAGTGACGCCGAATATATTATCAGCGAAGCCCTACAAATAAAGAAAGAGCTTAGCTTACTTGAAGTTCAAAAATTATTAGATAAAAAATCGGTTTATCCTGTTATTAATAAACTGATTCAAAAAGGCATATGTTTTGTAAAGGAAAATTTAACGGATAAATATAAAGCTAAAGAAGAAATATTTATTTTATTAGCCCCATTATATAAATCAGAAGTTGAACTAGAAAAATTACTGAACGAATGGTCTAGAGCTCCGAAGCAACTTGCTTTATTACTTTCCTTTTTACATGTCGAAAAAACGGAAGGGGAAGTAAGCCAAAAATCAATACTAGAAAAATCAGGAGCTTCACATGCGCAGTTAAAAGCATTGATAGATAAAGGAATTTTAATTGCTGAAAAAAGAAAAATAGACCGACTTGCTAATAGCTCCATTTTAGGTAATCAAACCTTACATACCTTATCGGAACAACAACAAATTGCATTAGACTCCATTGTCACCCAGCTTCAATCGCATCCCGTACATTTACTGCATGGTATTACAGGAAGTGGGAAAACCCAGATTTATGTAGCCCTCATCAATGCATTACTTAAGCAAAATGAGCAGGCATTGTATATGCTTCCTGAAATTGCACTAACTGCACAAATGATCCGTCGCCTGAAGCAGTATTTTGGAAATGAAATCGCTATTTATCACTCAAAATTCAATCCTAATGAAAGAGTTGAAATTTGGAATAAGGTTAAATCCGGCGAAATAAAAATTGTATTAGGTGCAAGATCCGCTTTATTTTTACCCTATAAAAATTTGTCATTAATTATTATTGACGAGGAGCATGATGGCTCATATAAGCAACAAGATCCTGCACCAAGATATCAGGCAAGGGATACAGCTATTTATTATGCGAATCAAATAAATGCCAAGGTCATTTTAGGATCTGGCACACCCTCGGTTGAAACCTATTATAATGCATCCATAAAAAAGTACGGATACACTCATTTAACAGAACGTTTCAATAAAGGTGAACTACCTAGTATTCATTTAATTGATACTAAAAAACAGCCTGCCGGATCAGCAATTCTAACGCCAGCATTATTGGCGGAAATAAAAAAGACAATCGATGATAAAAAGCAAGTAATTCTATTTCAAAATAGACGTGGTTATGCGGCTTATTTAATTTGTGAAACATGTGGATGGATACCCCATTGCAAACATTGCGATGTAACGCTTACCTATCATAAACAAAAAAACTTATTGTCTTGCCATTATTGTGGTGCCACTTATCCTATTTTAAATACCTGCCAAGCTTGTGGCAAAACAAGTTTCAAACAAAAAAGCTTTGGAACTGAACAAATAGAAGAAAAATTAAACCAAGCATTGCCTGGCATTATTGTAGCCAGAATGGATTTTGATAATGTTAAAGGAAAAAATGAACACGATCAATTAATACAACAATTTGAACAAAGACAAATAGATGTATTAGTTGGTACACAAATGGTCGTTAAGGGATTGGATTTTGAAAATGTTGATTTAGTTGGTATCGTAGATGCGGATAGTTTATTAAATTTCAATCAGTATCGCGTTAATGAACGCGCTTTTCAAATGATGGAACAGGTAAGTGGTCGAGCTGGACGAAAAAATAGTAATGGAAAAGTTATTATTCAGGTCAGCCAATTACAACATCCTATTGTTCAATTGGTACAACAACATAATTATAAAGGATTTTATGATTATGAAATACAAAATAGAAAGCAATTCAGCTACCCTCCTTTCAGTAGGTTAATGAATATTCTATTTAAGCATAAGGAAAATAATATTGCCGAGGAAGCAGCAAATCACTTTTTACATTCATTGACTCCAAATATTCAACGAACTGTATTAGGACCTGCGCAACCCTTAATTAATAGAGTGCGGAATAAATACATTTGGGAGCTTTGCGTTAAAATATCGACACAGTCGGGTCAATTACAAATTGCAAAACAACAATTACTTCATTATATTCGACTTATTGAAGTTCATCCAAGATATAAAACGGTTCAAATCATCATTGACATAGACCCTAATTAATTCATTTCAGATAATGCAAATCAGTTCAAATACATCTTTAAAAGCATATCATAGCTTTGCAAGCGAAGAACATGCAAAATTTTTCACGGCCATTAAAAATGAGCAAGACGTTATTTCAATTGCTAAATGGGTTAAAGAAAATAACACACCCATATTAATCATCGGTTCTGGAACCAACATGTTGTTTACGACAAATTTCAACGGGCTTGTTGCTAAAATGGAAATAATGGGTATTAAAAAAATATCAGAAACTTCTTCAGCTGTTATTTTGGAAGTTGGGGCGGGAGAAAATTGGCACCATTTTGTTATGTATTGCGTTCAAAAAGGTTGGGGAGGATTAGAGAATTTGAGTTTGATACCTGGTACAGTTGGAGCAAGCCCTATTCAAAACATAGGTGCTTATGGTGTTGAAGTTGAAGAATGTATTAATTCAGTTACCGCTTATGACCTTTTGAATAATGAATTTGTAACATTGCAAAATATAGACTGCTTGTTTAACTATAGAAATAGTTTATTTAAGCAACAACCCAATAGATACATTATTACAAATATTCAGTTTCAATTAAAAAAACAACCTATACTTAAAACTGATTACGGAGTTATTAGAGACGTACTACACGAAAAAAATATAAAAAACCCAAGTTTAGCTGACATTTCAAACGCCATCATACAAATAAGAAGTAATAAATTACCGGATCCTACAAAAATTGGGAACGCAGGTAGTTTTTTCAAAAACCCAACTATCTCAATAGAAAAATACAATCTTCTTAAGGAAAATTTCCCTGGATTAATAGCCTATCCTATTTCAGACAATGAATATAAAATCGCAGCTGGCTGGCTTATTGAAACATGTGGATGGAAAGGTGTTAAAAAAGGCAATGTAGGATGCTATGAAAAACAAGCTTTAGTTATTGTGAGTTATGGCATTGTTTCCGGAAAAGAAGTTTATGATTTTTCAGCAGAAATTATACAATCAGTTATTGAAAAATTTGATATTCAACTTGAACGCGAAGTGAACGTTTATTAAATACGTAATGAAAATTCCACATCCTTAAAATAACTATAATATAAAAGGCCCAATAGTATTAACTATTGGGC
>JBDKFR010000083.1:0-16712 GCA_039798645.1 Bacteroidota bacterium | reverse complement strand
TACCTGCTTTATCTAAAAAGTTTGGTTACAAGTCTGTAATGCAAACTCCTAAGTTGGAAAAAATTTGCATCAACCGTGGTGTAAATGGCGCAGTAAATGACAAGAAATTAGTGGACATCGCTATCGATGAGTTAACTACTATTACTGGTCAAAAAGCAGTACCAACTTTATCTAAGAAAGATATTTCAAACTTTAAATTACGTAAGGGTATGCCAATTGGCGCTCGCGTAACTTTAAGAGGCGAAAAAATGTTCGAATTCTTAGATCGTTTAGTATCTGTTGCATTACCTCGTGTACGTGACTTCAAAGGCGTTAGCGATAAAGCTTTCGATGGTCGTGGTAACTACACATTAGGTGTAACTGAACAAATCATCTTCCCAGAAATCGACATTGATAAAGTAAATAAAATTACTGGTTTGGATATCACTTTTGTGACTTCAGCTAATTCTAACGAAGAAGCATATGAGTTATTAAAAGAATTGGGTATGCCATTCAAAAACATCAAAAAAGACAATAACTAATTAATTTATAATTATGGCTAGAGAATCGGTTAAAGCGAGACAAAGAAAGCGTGAAGCAACAGTAAAACAATATGCTGAAAAACGCGCTGCTTTAAAAGCTGCTGGAGATTATGCAGGTTTAGATAAATTACCTAAAAATGCATCACCTGTACGTTTGCACAATCGTTGTCAATTAACAGGCCGTCCAAAAGGATATATGAGATACTTTGGTGTATCAAGAAATATCTTCCGTGACATGGCTTTGAACGGATTGATCCCAGGTGTTAAAAAGGCAAGCTGGTAGTATCTTTTTAAAAGCGAAACCAACAAGCAAAAATTGATTTAAGTTCAATCACAATGATTGAATACTGAAACAAAACAAAATTTAGAACTGATTTAAAATACTAATATGGTAACAGATCCAATAGCAGACTACTTAACGAGAATTCGTAACGCCCAAATGGCTCAACATAGAATCGTTGAAATCCCTGCATCTAATTTAAAGAAGCGTATTACTGAAATCTTGTACGAACAAGGTTACATTTTAAAATACAAATTCGAAGATGATACTAAACAAGGTTTAATCAAAATCGCGTTAAAGTATGATGTAAATACGAAGCAACCAGCTATCCGTTCTTTAGAGCGTATCAGCCGTCCAGGTTTACGTCAATATGCTAAGCCAGCCGAAATCAAAAGAGTAAGCAATGGTTTAGGTATCGCTATCTTATCTACTTCAAAAGGAGTATTAACTGATAAGCAAGCAAAAGCCAACAATGTTGGTGGTGAGGTATTGTGTGCTATTTCTTAATTGAAAGGCAAACAACAAAAAATAATTTTAATGCTTAGTATGCATTTAAGCCTTTTAGTCGGGGCTGAAAACAACTAAGTAGAACAATAAAACAAAAAGCGACTATGTCACGTATCGGAAAAAAACCAGTAAGTATCCCAAAAGGAGTAACGATTACTGTTAAAGATTCAGTAGTTACTGTAAAAGGACCAAAGGGAGAATTATCTCAAGAAATTGATCGCGATATCACTATCGAAATCACTGAAACTGAGTTAATCGTTTCTCGTCCTACAGAACAAATTCGTCACAGAGCAATGCACGGATTATACCGTTCTTTAATTGCTAACTTAGTGAAGGGTGTAACTGAAGGTTATAAAAAAGAATTAGAATTGGTGGGTGTGGGTTTTAAAGCAGCAAACCAAGGTAATATTTTGGATTTAGCTTTAGGATACTCTCACAATATCATATTTGAAGTTCCTAAAGAATTGAAAGTAACTACAACTACTGAAAAAGGACAAAATCCTAAAATATTTTTAGAAAGTAGTGATAAGCAATTATTAGGTGCTGTTGCCGCTAAATTAAGAAGCTTACGTAAACCAGAACCATACAAAGGAAAAGGTGTGAAATACTCTGATGAGATCGTAAGAAGAAAAGCAGGTAAAGCAGCAGGTAAATAATAAAAATTAATAAAACAGGTTTGCGGCAGCATCGCAGGCTTAAAAAATAAAGTATATGAGTAAATTAGCTCAAAGACAAAAAATCAGATATCGAATTCGCAAAAAAGTACAAGGTACTGCGTCAAAACCTCGTTTGTCTGTATTTAGAAGCAACGCAGAAATTTATTGTCAATTGATCGATGACGTTAATGGTTTAACATTAGCAGCTTCATCATCAGCTGAGAAAGATATTGTAGCTCAAAAAGTGGTGAAAATTGAAAAAGCTAAATTAGCTGGTCAATCCATCGCAAAAAAAGCAGCAGCTTTAAATATCACAACATGTGTGTTTGATAGAGGTGGTAATTTATACCACGGAAGAATTAAGGCAGTTGCTGAAGGTGCTAGAGAGGGTGGACTTCAATTTTAATTCGCAAAAAAATACTAATAGAAAATCATGTCTAAAGTAAACGTAAATAAGGTTAAAGCAGCGGGTGATGTAGAGCTAAAAGAAAAAGTAGTTTCTATCAACCGTGTAGTTAAAACAACAAAAGGTGGTCGTACTTTTAGCTTCTCAGCTTTAGTAGTAGTAGGAAATGAAAATGGCGTTGTTGGTCAAGGATTAGGAAAAGCCAAAGAAGTTCAAGAAGCTATTACAAAAGGTATCGAAGATGCTAAAAAGAATTTAGTGAAAGTGCCAATTATGCACGGAACAATTCCTCACGATCAGTTAGGTAAATCAGGTGCGGCTAAAGTATTAATTAAGCCAGCTGCACACGGAGCCGGTGTAATTGCGGGTGGTAGCATGCGTGCTGTTTTAGAAAGCGCAGGTATCACTGACGTATTAGCTAAAAGCTTAGGTTCTGCTAACCCACATAACGTGGTAAAAGCAACTATCAAGGCATTAGGTTTATTACGTGAGCCAATCCAAGTTGCAAAAACAAGAAACATCAAATTATCAAAAGTATTTAACGGGTAGTCTTATACTACTTCCATAAAATAATTCTAAGATGAAAAAAGTAAAAATTACTCAAGTAAAAAGCGGAATCGACAGATCTGAGCGTCAAAAACAAACTTTGATTGCATTGGGTTTGAAGAAATTAAATGCTTCAAAAGAAGTAGAGGCAACTCCACAAATTTTGGGTATGATCGATAAAGTTGCTCACTTAGTAAAAGTGGAAGAAGTAGCTTAATTGCTTGCTTCCAATAATTTAATAAAGCGAGGGGAGATTCCCCGCCAGTAAAAATCAAAAAAATGAAATTACACAATTTACAACCTGCTGCAGGTTCAGTACACAAAGCAATTAGAATTGGTAGAGGAGAAGCATCTGGTAAAGGTGGTACTTCTACAAAAGGTAACAAAGGTGGTCAGTCTCGTGCTGGTTACAAAAGTAAAATGGCGCACGAAGGTGGTCAGATGCCTATTCAACGTCGTGTTCCTAAGCGTGGATTTAAGAACATCAACCGTGTAGAATATGTAGTATTCAACTTAGGTCAGTTAGATCAGTTGATTGAGAAATACGGTTTCACAGAAATCACTCCTGAGAATTTATACATGAACAGTTTGATCCAACGCACTGATTTAGTGAAAATCTTGGCAACTGGCGAATTAAAAACTAAGATTAATTTTAGAGTAAACAAAGCAAGCAAAAAAGCACAAGATGCGATTGTTGCTGCAGGTGGTACTATTGAAATTATCTAATAAAATTTTGTATATTGAGACGCGTTACAAATGCGTCTTTTTATATTAAAAGCCAAACTGTACATTAACTAAATTCTGATGAAAAAATTAATAGACACTTTTAAAAATATTTGGGCTATCGATGAGCTTAAGAGTAAAATCTTAGTGACTTTAGCACTTGTATTAACTTATAGAATTGGAGCGCAAATTACTTTGCCTGGTATTGATCCATTAGCTATTGAAGCTGCTCAAAAAGCAGGTAAAGGCAATGGTTTATTAGGCATATTTGATATGTTCGCTGGCGGTGCTTTTTCACAAGCATCTGTTTTGGCATTAGGAATTATGCCTTACATTTCTGCTTCTATCTTCATGCAATTAATGACCATCTTGGTTCCTCAATTACAAAAGATACAAAAGGAAGGAGAGAGCGGTCGTAATAAAATTAACCAATGGACAAGATATTTAACAGTAATCGTTACAGCTTTCCAAGCAGGCGCTTACGTTGCTTATTTAAATAGTCCAGGTTACGCTGATGCGCTTATCCCTGCTTACAAACCATATTTTTGGTTCTCTACTGTAATCACTTTAACGGCAGGTACATTGTTTGTAATGTGGTTAGGTGAAAAAATCCAAGACAAAGGTTTAGGTAATGGTACTTCTATCATCATCATGGTTGGTATCTTAGGTCGTTTACCACAATCAATTATCTTAGAATTTGGTTCTAAGAGTGTTAGTGGTGGCGGTGGTTTATTAATATTCTTAATTGAGGTTGCTGTTTTAGTAACGATCATCATGGGCTTGATTGTATTAGTACAAGGTGTTCGTAAGATTCCTGTAACTTATGCTAAACAAGTAATTGGTGGTGCTCAAGTGGGCGGCGCACGTCAGTTTTTACCTGTTAAGGTGAACAGCGCTGGTGTAATGCCAATCATATTTGCGCAAGCAATTATGTTTTTACCAACCTTAGTTTCATTTACAAACTTAGATTCAGCACAAGGTATTGTTAGAATATTCAACGACCATAGTAATGTATGGTATATGATTATTTATTCAGTAATGGTAATTGGTTTTACTTTCTTGTATACTGCATTAATATTTAATCCTAAGCAAATTTCTGAAGATTTAAAACGTAACAATGGTTTTGTTCCTGGTGTGAAGCCTGGTCAACCAACTACAGATTATATTGGTGCTGTAATGGATAGAATTACTTTACCTGGCGCTATTTTATTAGCGGTGGTAGGTATCTTACCAGGATTTGCACAAAGACTTCAAGTAACACAAGGATTCAGTACTTTCTTTGGTGGAACTTCTTTATTAATTATGGTGGGTGTTATTTTAGATACTTTACAACAAATTGAAACGTATTTGTTAATGCGTCAATACGATGGCTTAATGAGCTCAGGAAGAGTGCAAGGAAGAAGCGGCGTAGTAGGTTCTGGAATTTAAATTTAAATGTTTTAATTATATTTACGAACCTGTCCTAATAAGGCAGGTTTGTTTTTTTAGCAATAAATGGTGAATTATGATCTACACTAAAACAGAGGAGCAAGTTTTATTAATGAAGGAAGCAGCGATGTTGGTTAGTAAAACTTTAACTGAGGTTGCTAAGGTTTTAAAGCCAGGCATGACTACTTTAGATATTGATAAATTATGTATGGAGTTTGCAAAAGATCATAAAGGCACATTATCATTTTATAATTACCACGGCTATCCACATAATATTTGTGCATCAGTTAATGATGTAGTAGTGCATGGGTTTCCTAATAAAACAGCTTTAAAAGATGGAGATATTGTATCCATTGATTTCGGTGTTATCTTAAATGGATGGCATGGAGATCACGCCTATACTTTTATTTTAGGGGAGGCTGATCCTGCTGCGATTGAATTGGTAAAGGTTACAAAAGAGTCATTATACGCAGGCATTGAAAAGGCTATCGTCAATAATCGAATTGGTGATATTGCCTATGCAATACAAGAGCATACTGAAAAAAAACATGGTTATGGTGTTGTGCGTGAATTAGTGGGCCATGGATTAGGAACGTCCTTACATGAGGATCCACAAGTTCCAAATTATGGTAAAAGAGGAACGGGATTAAAATTAAAAGAAAATTTAGTGTTGGCGATTGAGCCAATGATTAATATGGGGACACATAAAGTTTTCACCGACGATGATGGTTGGACAGTGAAAACACAAGATGGAAAACCATCCGTTCACTTTGAACATGATGTATGTATTAAAAAAGATAAAGCATTAATTTTATCTGACTTTTCTATTATTGAAGCAGCCGAAAAAGCGAATCAAAATTTAAACAGTTCGTATTATTAGTTTTCGTTTAATCAAGTTGCAATGTTTTAAATGCAACCACTTGTTTTAAGTTAAAATAATAAAGTATGGAAAAGAAAAAAGTTGTCGTAGTCGGAGGTGGTGCTGCGGGTTTTTTTTGTGCCATACAAATTGCTGAATTGCATCCTCATTGGGAAGTGATCATTTTAGAAAAATCAAATAAAATTTTATCGAAGGTTAAAGTGAGTGGAGGCGGACGTTGTAATGTTACGCATGCTTGTCCTGATGTTGAAATGCTCTTAAAAAAATATCCAAGAGGGGAACGCATTTTAAAGAAAGCATTTTATCAGTTCGCTACAAAAAACACGATTGAATGGTTTAAAAAAAATGGCGTTGAATTGCATACAGAAAAAGACGGACGCATGTTCCCAACAACCAATAGCTCGGATACCATCATTGATTGTTTTTTAAGAAAAGTGCACCAATATAAAATTCAAGTATTAACGCAACATGAAGTAGTGGATGTTGTTCAAAATAAATTATTGAATTTTACAATTGAGTTACAAGGCAGGGTGGCAATGCATGCCGATGCTATATGTATAGCAACTGGGGGCATGTTAAAAGCGGATCCTGCAAATAAATTCAAATGGCTTATTAATTTTGGACATAGTATTGTTGAGCCTGTGCCTTCTTTATTTACATTTAATACTGCTGATAAAAAAATAACTTCCCTCATGGGCGTTGCAGTGGATAAGGCAAGTATACAATGGAAAGGAAATAAAAATGTTGAAACGGGGCCTTTGTTAATTACACATTGGGGAATTAGTGGACCTGCAGCTATTAAATTGTCGGCATGGTGTGCGAGAGAAATTTCAACTACAAATTACGAAGGGGATATCATTATTAACTGGACGCCTAATTTTAATGAATCAACCTTAAAAATGGAATGGATAAATCTTAGAATGGATTTTGGTAAAAGAGAAATGGGTTCAAAAAATCCATTTGATTTACCACAACGACTATGGCATTTTTTATTGCAAGAAGCGGGTATTTTATTAAATACAAAATGGGCCGATTTAAAAAGTGTTCATCAACAAGCACTCATACAATTGTTAACGCGATATACTTTAACAATAAAAGGTAAGACCACTTTCAAAGAAGAGTTCGTTAGTTGTGGTGGAGTAGACTTAAAAGGGATAGATCCAATGACCATGGAAAGCAAATTGATTCCTGGTTTACATTTTGCTGGTGAAATGATGGATGTGGATGGAATTACAGGGGGCTTTAATTTCCAACATGCTTGGACATCGGGCTGGATAGCAGCTCATCATATGGGGCAAATGTTGCAAGCCTAAGGATTAAACTACATCTTCTTATCAATTTCTACATTTTTATAATTGATAATCAATAAGTTATATTTACGATTTATTGCATTTTTTAGGCCTTTTTTGGCCTTTTTTTGGCTTATTTTAATACCTTTGCCGTCCGGTTTAAAAACGCCGGTTTTATTATGAAATTATTTTCAAAAACCCTAAACGCAGACGCACAGGAATTCGATGGCGCTACAGCTAACGAAGCAACTGCGACAACAAAAGCACCTGAAGTAGTTGTAGAAACTGCACACGACGATTTCGACTGGAGCGTTGACAAACGTAATGTGAGTCATTATGCTGAAGCTGAAAGAGTAAAGTATGATAAAGTGTATGATAACACTTTCGTACAAATTGCTGACGGAGAAATCATGAATGGTTTAGTCGTTGCATTAACAAAAACAGATGTTGTAGTTAACATTGGTTTTAAAAGTGATGGTCTTGTATCATTAAACGAATTCCGTGATACGAACGGAGTTAAAACAGGTGATACTGTTGAAGTTATGGTTGTTGAAAAAGAAGACCGTGATGGTAATCTTCATTTAAGCCGTAAATCAGCTCGTATTTTCCGTGCTTGGGAAAGAATTATGGAAGTACACAAAACTGGTGAAGTAGTTACTGGTTTAGTGACAAGCAAAACAAAAGGTGGATTAATCGTTGATGTATTTGGTATGGAAACTTTCTTACCAGGTTCTCAAATTGACGTTAAGCCAGTTACTGATTATGATCAATTCGTAGGTAAGACAATGGAGTTTAAAGTTGTTAAGATAAACGAAACAATTAAGAATGCCGTTGTATCTCATAAAGCATTAATCGAAAGTGATATCGAAGCACAACGTGCAGAAATCATGAGTAAGTTAGAGAAAGGTCAAGTGTTAGAAGGTGTTGTTAAAAACATCACTGACTTTGGTGCGTTCATGGACTTAGGTGGTTTAGATGGTTTATTATACATCACTGATATTTCATGGGGTAGAATTTCTCATCCAAGTGAAGTACTTAAAATGGATCAAAAAATCCAAGTTGTTGTATTAGATTTTGATGATGATAAAAAACGTATCAGCTTAGGATTAAAGCAATTGACTCCTCATCCTTGGGATGTATTACCTGGTGACCTATCTGAAAATAGTGTTGTAAAAGGTAAGGTGGTTAACATTGAAGATTACGGTGCGTTCTTAGAAATTCAACCTGGTGTTGAAGGTTTAGTTCACGTATCAGAAATCACATGGGCTAACACACCAATCAACGCTAAAGAATTCTTCAAATTAGGAGATGAGCATGAAGCGAAGGTGGTTACATTAGACAAAGATGCACGTAAGATGAGCTTGAGCATTAAACAAATGACACAAGATCCTTGGAATGCTATCGAAAATAAATTCCCTGAAAATAGCAAGCACAAAGGTTTAGTGAAAAACATCACTCCTTATGGTGTATTTGTTGAATTAGAATCAGGTATTGGTGGAATGATTCACATCAGTGATTTAAGCTGGTTGAAGCGTTTCAATCACCCATCTGAGTATGTGAAAGTAGGTGAGTCTATCGACATCATTATCTTGAACATTGACAAAGAAAACAGAAAATTACAATTAGGTCATAAGCAATTAGAAGAAGATCCTTGGAATCAATTAGAAGAAACATTTGCAATCGGATCAATTCATGATGGTACAATTGTTCGCAAGGACGATAAAGGTGCTATTGTACAATTGCCTCATGGCTTAGAAGGTTTTGCTCCTAACCGTCACCTTGCAAAAGAAGATGGTAAGCAAGTTCAAGCTGAAGAAACAGCTCAATTCATGGTGATCGAATTTGATCGTAATGAAAAGAGAATTGTTGTTTCTCATGCAAGAATTTGGGAACAAAACATTGTAGAAGAAAAAGAAGCAGCTAAGAAAGAAGCTAAAGTAGAGTCTGAAAAGACAAAGAAAGCGGTTAAGACAATTCAAGCTAAAGTAGAGAAATCAACTTTAGGTGACTTAGGTGCTTTAGCTGAAATCAAAGCTAAATTAGATGAGAATAAAGAAGGGTAGTTCTTTCTTTTAACATACTATAGCCCTCCTGAGTCATCAGGGGGGCTTTTGTTTTTAAGCCCCGCATTCGCGGGGCTATTTGTTATAAAAACTTGGTTATCAGGTAATTTTTAGTAATTTCTTAACGCAAAAGCCTTTATTGGCAATATTTTTCGGTCTAAATTGAGCAATAATAGTTAATTTTGCCACCCTGTATGAATAGAATTATTTTAGTCTTGTTTATTTTATTTGGATTATCCTCTTGTACTTCAAAATTTCAAAAAATTTTAAAGAATAAGGATATTGATTATAAAGTAACCATGGCAGAAAAATACTTTGAAGCGAAGAAGTATAGTAACGCACAACAGCTCTTTGAGAACGTAATGCCATTTGTAAAAGGAACTCCAAGATATGAGGAGTTATATGTGAAATTTGCAAATTCATATTATTACGATGGTGATTATGAGAACGCAGAAAATTTGTTTAAAACATTTGTTGAATATTTTCCCAATAGCCCAAAGAGAGAGGATGTAGAATATTTAAGAGCTTATACTTACTACAAACAATCCCCTAAAGCAGAATTGGATCAGACAACAACGAATAAGGCAATTTTAACAATGCAATCTTTTATCGATGCACATCCAACAAGTGCAAAAGTAAAAGAGGCAACTGCAGTAATTGATGCAAGTCGTGAGAAATTAGAATTGAAAGATTTTAAAACTGCAAAGCTTTACGAAGACCTTCAATTATATCGCGCTGCTGCTATATCATACGGATTATTGTCTGACAATTATCCTGATTCTAAAAATGCAGATAAGTATAAATTATTAACTGTAAAAGCATATTATTTATTTGCTGAAAACAGTTTCGCGCAAAAACAAAAAGAACGTTTTGAAAAAGTGATTGTGGAGTATAATGATTTTGTAGACAGGTATAGTGATAGTCCATTATTGCCAGAAGCAAAAAAAATAAAGAAACAAACTGATAATTTTTTAAATATAAAGTAATGAGTAAATTAAGAAGACATATGGGTGCTAACACACCTGCTGTTGTTGAAACTAAAAGCTTAAAAGCATTGAAAGGAAAGACTGGTAATTTATACGAGTCAATCTCTATTATTGCTAAAAGAGCAAATCAAATTAACATCTCCATTAGAGAAGAGTTACATTCTAAATTAGAAGAATTTGCTAGCCATACTGATAGCTTAGAAGAAATTCATGAAAACAAAGAGCAAATTGAAATCTCTAAAGCGTATGAGCGTATGCCAAACCCAGCAATTTTAGCGACTGCTGAATTTATAGATGATAAAATCTACTACAGAAAAAATGAAGAGACTGATTTATTCCGTTAATTTATAAATTGACCTTTTAAAAACGTCCTGAAATCTTTAAGGTGTCAGGACGTTTTTGTATTTTAGGGTATCCTTAAAGGACCATATGAAGAAGCTTATTATTTGTCTTATTTTATTATTAAACATAGCCTATACGCCCCTAAATGCGCAGGAGCTATTGGCTACCGTTGCTATACAAAGCAATAAGGTTGATAATCAGGTTGACCCTAAGGTTTTTATTCAATTGCAATCACAATTAAAAGATTTCCTCAATCAAAGAAAATGGTCAAATGATGTTTTTGGAAATGAGGAAAAGATTGAGTGTAGTTTTTATATCACTATTGAGTCGGTTCTATCACCCAATGTATATAATGCTAAATTAAGTGTTGTTTCAAATAGACCCGTGTTCAATTCAAATTACACAACACCGGTTTTAAACATGCAGGACGCTAATTTTACTTTTAAATATCAATTATCACAACCTGTTGAATTCAATGAAAATAAAGTGCAGGGAACAGATCCGTTGGAGGCGAATTTAACGGCAACCTTGGCTTATTATATTTATGTCATACTTGGGCTTGATTATGATTCATATGAATTGAAGGGGGGTGCACCTTATTATGCAAAAGCATTAAATGTTGTTTATAATGCGCCAGATGCCTCGGGCATTAGTGGATGGAAATCATATGATGGTCAACGTAATCGTTTTGTGTTTATTGATAATTTAACAAAAAGCGGAATGGACAAAATCCATGAAGTAATATATAGCTATTATCGAGAAGGGTTGGATCAAATGTCAACCAATTTTGAAACTTCCAGAGGAACCATTTTAAACGCACTTATGACAATGCAGGAAGTGCAAGAGATCAATACCAATACTATGGTTGTTCCTATTTTAATGCAAGGTAAGTATGCTGAAATTTCAGGTATTTTTGGCAACGCCGATAAAGCCATGAAAAAACAATTAATTGCTACTTTATCTGTAATAGATATTGCTAATTTGAATAAATATAAAGAGAAATTAGAATGAGGAATTTCATAAAGCTTTCCCTTTTTTGCTTTTTTATGATAAGCTGTTCGTCTAGCAATAAACCAACGACTACTATTGAATTTGATAAAATGAAATTAGTTGTATGGCAATTGATGAAAGCGGATGAATTTTATATCCGTTCCTCGGTTGCGGACTCAACGGTCATTACCAATAAAAAAAACGTACAATATTATCAGCAAATTTTTGACTTGTATAAAATTGACAGGGCAGCGTTTTACAAGGACATTGAATTCTATGAATCTCACCCAGTAGAGTTTAAAATATTGATGGATTCTGTCAATGAGCTTTCGAAAAGAGAAAAAAATGGGATAAAGCCATTTTAATTTAGATAGGAGTGCGCAAACATTTCTACTTTTGAAATCAAACCGTAAACAAAATAAAACAATATGAGTAATTTATTAGGCAAACCAGCTCCTTCATTCACATTATTTGATACAGACAAAAAAGCTGTTTCTTTATCAGAATTTAAAGGTCAAAATGTTGTAGTATTATTTTTCCCTTTAGCATTTACAGGAGTTTGCACGACTGAGTTGTGTAGTATTAGAGATAACATAGGTACATATAACAATGCAAATGCGCAAGTATTAGGTATTTCTGTAGATTCTATTTTTACTTTAGGTAAATTTAAAGAGGAGCAAAAACTAAACTTTCCATTATTAAGTGACTTCAACAAAAGCGCTTCAAAATCTTTTGATGTTTTGTATGAAGTATTCCCTGCATTCGAAATGCAAGGTGTGAGCAAGCGTTCTGCTTTTGTAATTGACAAAGAGGGTGTAGTTCAATATGAAGAAGTTTGTGCTACTCCAGGTGACTTGCCTGATTTTGCTGCAATTCAAAATGTATTAAATACATTGAACTGAAATGTGAAGTCTTGTTAATTCAGGATTAAATTATAATAAAAAAGGCTCCAAATTTTTGGAGCCTTTTTTATTATGCGTTCTATTTTCTAATGGTATGATTACTTGTCGCAAACTTCTACAATTAAAAATTTCAAATAGTGTGTATTCTCCATTCCCCAAATAATTGGATGGTCGCTCGATTGAGATTGATAAGTTACTTGTCTAATTCTTTTTTTAGCATCATGTGCAGCCATTTCAATCGTTTCTAAAAATAATTCAGGACTCACTAAGTTGGTGCAACTGGAGCTTACTAAAAATCCGCCATTCTTAATGAGTTGCATACCCCTTAAATTAATTTCTTTATAACCAGTGATGGCTTTGTCTATATTGTTTCTGCTTTTTGTAAAAGCGGGTGGGTCCAACATGACGACATCATATTTTTTTCCTTGTTTCCCCCAATTTTTTAAAACATCAAAAGCATTCATTGCTTCAAACTTAACAATATGATCTAGTTTATTTAAAGCAGCATTTTTATTGGCTTGCGCTACCGCAGATTCTGAAATGTCAATACCTAAAACTGATTTTGCACCATAATGTGCTGCATGAATTTCAAAAGTACCAGTGTAGGTGAAGGCACCTAAAACATCGGCTCCTTTTACAATATGTTGAATGGCACGTCGGTTATCTTGTTGATCTAAGAAGTATCCTGTTTTTTGTCCTGACTCAATATTTACATAAAACTGCAAATCATTTTCGTTGATGATAATTTCAGTTGGAAATGGGTCTGTTAAAAAACCTTTTATTTGAGTGAGTCCTTCTAGTTCTCTTACAGGAACATCATTGCGTTCATAAATTCCTTTTGGATTAAAAATATTTTTCAAGGATGCTACAATCGCATCTTTCCAAACTTCAATTCCTAATGACAGGGTTTGAATGACAAAATAATCATTGAATTTGTCAATAATTAATGCAGGCAAACCATCGGCTTCCCCAAATACTAATCTGCAATTTTCAGTGTATCCTAAATGTTTTCTGTAATCCCAAGCTTCTTGGATTTTTTTATGAAAAAAGCCAGCAGTAATATCCTCTCTTTTTCGGGTAAGAAGTCTAATTATAATTTGAGATGCGGGGTTTATATAACCACGTCCAGCTAATTGGCCATCGAAAAAATATACTTCTACGATATCACCTGCTTCAACGGGTCCCGCAATACGATCTACTTCATTATTGTAAATCCAGGGGTGACCCAGGGCAATTCGTTGGTTTATCTTCCGGTTTAAATACACTTTTGTCATAGGGCAAAGATAGGCAGTGATTGACTGCCAACTTGTTCAATTTTAGGCTATTTAGTGTCAATTTTGCTCTTTTACGGCTTTGGCAATATATTTGCTCGCAGTAGAATATAATAATTCAATTATGGAAGAAAAAGACAACAATATTCAAGAAGCGGTTGAAAACCTTGAAAATGTGGAAAATGGTTCAAATAATGCCCCTGAGGTTGAAAATGAGCCCATTAGTGAGCTGGATCAATTGAAAGCTGAAATAGCTGAACAAAAGGATAAATACCTTCGTTTAATGGCTGAATTTGACAATTATAAGCGAAGAACTTCAAAAGAAAGAATCGATCTAATTCAGACAGCTGGTAAGGACGTAATTGTTTCCTTATTGGACGTTTTAGATGATTGTGATCGTGCCGAAAAGCAATTAGCCATTTCAGAGGACATTAAAGTACAAAAAGAAGGTATTCAGCTAGTGTTTAATAAAATTAGGTCAACAATGCAATCAAAAGGGTTGACAGCTATGGAAAGCATTGGAAAGGATTTTGATGTTGAACTACATGAAGCCATAACTGAAGTGCCTGCACCTAATGAAAAGCAAAAAGGAAAAGTGATAGATGAAATAACAAAGGGATACTTTTTAAATGAAAAAATAATTCGTTTTGCTAAAGTGGTCGTAGGAAAATAAAATCTGCTTCCTCAAAAAAATAGAACTATGTCAAAAAGAGATTATTACGAAATATTAGGGGTTAGCAAATCGGCATCAGCGGACGAAATTAAAAAAGCGTATCGTAAAGTGGCTATGCAATTTCATCCTGATAGAAATCCGGGTGATAAGGCAGCGGAAGAAAAATTTAAAGAAGCAGCCGAAGCATATGAAATATTAAGTGATAATGACAAGAAAGCGAAATATGATCGTTTTGGACATCAAGCATTTGGTCCAGGTACTGGAGGCGGTGGAGGTGGATTCCATGGTGGCATGGATATGAATGATATTTTTAGTCAGTTTGGAGACATATTTGGTGACGAAGGCTTTGGTGGATTCTTTGGTGGTGGAGGCCGTTCACGTGGTGGGGGTGCTAGAGCAAGAGGTCAAAGAGGAAGTAACTTGCGAATTAAACTAAAACTAAATTTTGAAGAAATTGCTAATGGCGTCACTAAACAAGTAAAAGTTAAAAAACATGTTTTGTGTACCACATGTGGTGGTAATGGTGCAAAAGATAAAAATAGTTTACAAACTTGTACTACTTGTAATGGACAAGGACAAGTAAGAAAAGTGACCAATACATTTTTAGGGCAAATGCAAACCGTTAATACATGTTCAACTTGTAATGGTGAAGGAACAACGGTTACAGCAAAGTGTACAAATTGTAAAGGAGAGGGTCGTGTATATGGTGAAGAAACCATTTCTATAGATATTCCTGCTGGTGTTCAAGATGGCATGCAATTAAGTATGTCTGGTAAGGGTAATGCTGGAGAGCGAGGTGGTATGTCGGGCGACTTAATCATTATGATTGAGGAAGAGGCACATGAATCATTGCATAGAGATGGTTTGAATGTTGCATTTGATTTATACATTACGATTCCAGATGCTATTTTTGGAACAAGTGTTGAAGTGCCTACCATTGATGGACGCGCAAAAATTAAAAT
Organism: Bacteroidota bacterium; assembly: GCA_039798645.1. Classification (GTDB taxonomy): domain Bacteria; phylum Bacteroidota; class Bacteroidia; order Chitinophagales; family Chitinophagaceae; genus Sediminibacterium. The sequence continues at coordinate 1,287 of JBDKFR010000083.1, read as the reverse complement.
TCCTGCTGGAACACAAAGTGGCAAAATATTTAGGTTAAAAGGAAAGGGTTTCCCTGAAGTGCAAGGATATGCAAAAGGTGATCAACTAATTCATGTTAACGTTTGGACGCCACAAAGTGTAAGTGATGATGAAAAGGCAGCACTAGAAAAAATGCAAGAAAGTGAAAACTTTAAACCTAAGCCAATAAAAGGAGATAAGAGTTTTTATGATCGCGTTAAAGAAGCGTTCAAGTAACAAATAATAAAAGAGGGGGCTAATGAAATTTAGCCCCCTCTTTTATTATATCTTTTATATTTTTTTCACTTATCACTATCGTTCATAAATTTTTTGAAAAATTTTGAACGTCATAGTATTGGGCTAATAGAATTTAGCTCCTCTTTTATTTTAAGCTTTTAACTGATATATTTCTTTTGTGTTTCGGCCGTATCCATCGTAATCTAAACCATATCCAACAACGAACTTATTGGGGATATCAAAGCAAGCGTAATCCACTTTTACAGGGTAGGCTAGGGCTTCTGTCTTATTTAATAACACTGCAATTTTAATGGAAGCAGGCTGGCTTGATTCCAATTGAGGTAAAAAATGATGTAATGTTTTACCAGTATCAATGATGTCTTCCAAAATAATGATATCTCTACCACTTACATTCGCGTCTAAACCAATAGCAGTAATTACATTGCCAGATGAAGTGGTACCTTTGTAAGATGCCAATTTGATAAAACAAACTTCAGCTTCAATAGTTATTTGTCTAAATAAGTCGGCAGTAAATAAAAAGGAACCATTTAATATAGATAAAAAAATTGGGCGCTTGCCAGCATATTCCTTATTTAGTTCAATCGCTAATTCGCTGATTTTTGCCTGAATATTTTCTTCGCTTAAATAGGGTTCAAACTCTTTGTCTAATACTTTAATGTTGGACATGATATAATATATTTATTAAATTAATTTAGAAAGGTAATTAATTTGTTTTCTTTTTAAGAAATGGTAGGTCTAAAATCCTTTTTATAGATGGCTTATTGTTATTAATGATTGGATTAGCATTGGATGTATCTTTTTTCGGTTCACCTAAATAAATAAGTTGATCCTGCTCAACTAAATCCGTTTCAGGCAATTTATTAAACTTATATATTTTGTATAAGGAAACATGATAAGTGTTGGCAATTTCTAAAAATGATCTTCCTTTTTCTGCCCAAATTGCTGGTACTTGGTTGACTTTAAATTTTTGATTTAATGGATAAGGGCTCACTTTTTTAATGATCGTATCTTTTACGATTAAAGGACGTATG
>JBDKFR010000082.1:0-13458 GCA_039798645.1 Bacteroidota bacterium | reverse complement strand
TTATAAAATTATAATTAATAACATTTTTGTTGATACATGTAATCATTTTAAAAATGCATTACGGCTTACAATTACTTTCAAACGCCTTCCTACCATGAAAAAAGGTATAATTATATTTTTTATAACTTGCTTTTATACATTCACTTTATTTGCACAAACAAATAGAGGCCCTCGTATAATTAATCCATCTCAAGCAATTAATAGCACTATTCCTAATGGAGGGAATGCAAAATTTTCATTGCAAGTGGGTTTGCCAATCTTGGGTAAAAATCAGCAAAATAATACAAGGCTTATTCGACCTTTGGATATTAGAAGCCCATGGGACATTTTATATTTAAACAATACATTTTCTGATGATTATTTTACGATATCAAAAGGATATTATGGTGACAAGGTGAAAATTGAATGGGAACTAAGAAATAATACAACGGGAGAGGCTGCGGTTACCGGCATTAAAATATATCGTCGTGTTTATAATCCATTAAATCCAAATTTGTGGGGACAACCTATTGTGAATTTATCGGCGAGTGCAACAAATTATGAAGACAAATATATTGAGGGGGGTGTTTTATATGAATACAAGGTTTATGCAACCGGTGTAAATGATTTAGAATTAGTTTATAAAAACTTTATTACTGGGATTGGTTTTAGAAGTCCAACAGCCATTGTAACTGGAAATATAAATTACAAAGGAGGCAATCCAGTTAAAGATGTTCTTTTAGTGGCCACTTCAAATGGAGGAAATACAAGTGCAAACAAAGCATTGAAAGTGCCTGCAGCAAGTTTTGTTGATATCATTAATACAACACCAAACACTATTGATACGGCTGCAACTTTACAAGCTTGGGTTAAACCATTTGTTGCTTATACGAATGATAATGGTGATGCCATTAACATGTTTAAAATTTACAATACTACAAACAGTAACACCTTTATAAATGCTACTATTAATTATAAAGCAACTACAAAAGTAATAGAAGTAAATATTGGAGGTACTTTATTTAAACTTAAAAATTATTATCCATCAGGGAATACCAATACGCGAGGGGATGATGAATTATTGCCGGTATCAGAATTCAATAATAGATTCACTCATTTCTCAGCAGTTCTGAAAAATGGTAGGGTTCCAACATTGTATATTAATGGTCGTCCAATTAGTGTTAAATATGGCAATGATGTGGACTCCGTTACTAAATTGTCAAAAGATGTTTCATATGTTTCACCTTATTTTAGTGTAGAAATTTCAAATGCACAAAATATTTCAACTGCTATTTCAAATAATTGGGATAACATTCATGTAGGAGGAACGAATGCTGCAATTATTGATGAAATTCGAGTTTGGAGAAAGGCATTAGATACCTCTTCCATTAGAACAGATTTTAAACGATATATAAGCGGAAATAATACTTATTTAATTAGCTATTTAAATGCAAACGAAGGAGCAGGTAGTTTTGCCTATGACTTATCTAAAAATGGGTTTGACTATAATGATAATAGTGGAAAGCTTGATCAAGATATTACATGGGTTACTGGTGTTGGAAATGCTCCAGGGTCTGACCAATTAGGTATACTAGGAGTAACTGATGCAAAAGGTAATTATGAAATTACCAATATCCCTTATACGGGTGTTGGAGAATCATATACCATTACGCCAATGTATGGCCAACATAAGTTTGAGTCGAGACAACAATTAGTATACTTGGGTCAAGGTTCGGAAGTGGCTAATAAAATTGATTTCACCGATGTTTCATCCTTTAGTTTTAAGGGGGTTGTTCTTTATGATACACGTGATGTATTCCCATCATTTGTTGATGTGAATAAATTAGATTTCCCTAATAATAAGTTTCAAGGATTTACGGATGGGGATCAATTTGTAACGGCATCCAATTATGAAAATGGCTACAATTACTACAAGATTGGCAATAATAAATTTAAAAAAGGGGAGTATTGGTTAAACAATGCTGGTACCCAATCCACTACAGACGATTATTTAGAACGCTATGCTAGGATTTATGTGAAAGGAGCTAATGTTTATGTAGATGGTAATATCATGTTGGATGAAAACAATATGCCAGTAGTTACAAATGATGAAGGATTTTTTGATGTGAGTGTACCAATTGGTAATCATGCAGTAACGGTTAAAAAAGACGGGCATAATTTTATTTACAATGGACGTTTCCCTGAAACGCCAGGTACTTTTAAAGAGTTTTTTGAAAATTCAGAAGAGCCTGTCGTTTTCATAGATACAACAAAAGTAATTGTTGCGGGTAAAGTTGTTGGTGGTGCCATTGAAGCTGCAAAGAAAATTGGCTTTGGAAAAAATGGGTTTGTTTCTAAAACAATTGAAGACTCAGCAACTGGCCAAAATAAAGTAATTGAAATAAGTGCAAAAAATAATATAGGTATCGCTAAAATAATTGTTGGTTATAAACCTAGAGGTCTTGATGCTACAAGTTATACCATGTCGACTTTTAGCACCAATAAATATTCGGGAGAATACGTAGTAAAATTATTGCCTTTATTATATGAGTTAAAATCGGAGAATTTAACACTGAATTCTAACAATGCTTTGAGAATTATTCCAGCGAATACAACTGAGAGTCTGGATTTTTCGACCATACCTGCAGTCATTACACCTGTATTTAAATATAAGGAGAGACCAAATGCTGATTCTGTTGTGTATGCAACTGGGTCACCTTATCAGTTTGAGAAAAGTTATATTTATAGATCAACGCCTGTTTTACAAGTGTTGAAACAAAGTTCTGATGTGTCTTTGAATGTTAATGGAGTTGATATGCCAATTGCGGTTAAGCCTGACACATTAGTTTATACACAGTTCAGTACCTACTTAATCAAATTAAAGCGTTATGAGCATTATCAAAATTTTGATACTGCTAATAAAACATTTGATGTACCTGTTGCCGATGGGCAATTAATGGAAACAAATAATTTAGCAATTTTAGGATCTTCAACTGTTACTACGGATTCAGTTGATGAAAGTATTTTACATTATACTTTTAAAGCGGGCTTGCCAAATATTGCGCCACCATTTACGAAGTCAATATCATTAAGATATCGTGTCAACAATGTTGATTATCCAGTTATAGGTTTAAAATCACAAGGTGTTATTTTGGGTGGAGCCTCGGACGGTAGCCAAACATTTGTTACGCAAGCACCTGATTTACCTGCTATTATTTTAAGAGATCCGCCAGGTAGTAATAGTTCGGCACAAATTACCCAAGGAAGTACATTTTCTGTAAATTCAGGATATTCATTTGCTAATTCAGTTTCTGCTGAGGCACACATCATTTCGAATCTTGGATTTAAAACAACCATCTCTGGTGGTATGGTTCCTATTCCTGAAACAGAAATTGAAGTTGAAAGTAATACCGATTATGGTACATCCTTGAAGGTGTCCTCTAATGATGGTAAAACAGTAAATAGCACTTATACCTTTAATAAAACTATTTCAACCAGCGATCAAACTGATTATGTAGGGTCTGATGGTGATTTGTATATTGGAAATTCCAAAAATGTTTATTACGGTTCATACGATAATATTCATCCAACAAACAGTATTCCTAAAGTGGTTGTTGGTGGACAAACTGTAAACATGGATCCTGCTAATTTTATTAATATTGGTACGAATGACAAGCCTATTTATGTGAGTAAACAAAAGGCCTTGAGTTTTGTGGAGAAGCCTACAAGTACTTTCTTCATGTATTCTCAAAAGCACATTTTGTCTGTTTTAATTCCAGAGTATACAACATTTATAACTACCAATTTAAATAGTAATAATCCTGATACGACTAAAATTAAACAGTACAGAGAACAAATAAGAATATGGCGTGCTGTGATTTTAGATAATGAAAAGAAAAAATATTTAGCTAAAAATTATAGATCAAGATATAAGGCAAGTATTTCTGGTGCTGCAGATAGATTCTCTAATGAAATTAAAAAAGGCTACAGTGGGGATATTGATCCAGTAGGTAGAGCCATACTAGATTATAAATTATCTTATACCGATTCAATAAGAAATAAATTATCAACAAATTTTGATAAAAATATTTCTTTTGACGCAGGCCTTGGTCAATATGATGAAAGCATAGAAACAACTGTTTTAACTTCTTCCAACTTTAATTATGATGTAGCTTTTGAAGCGAGTGTTGAAGACGAACTGGGAGTTAAAGTAAATGGTAGTGGAGCAACACTTAAAACAAAAGGTGCTCTAGAATTAGAAGGCGGATTATCATTGACACAAGAGAATGCTAAATCAACTAATATTAGTTATACCATCAAGGATAATGACAACTCTAATTACATTAGTGTGGACGTAATTAATGCATTTGATGGTAATGGTCCTATTTTCTCTACATTAGGTGGTAGAACTTCTTGTCCTTATGAAGGAAGTGAGACCTCTAAGTTTTTCCCAGAAGAAAAGTTCAAGAATTATTTTGATACTTATTTCTCTATTCAAGATGCGATTAATGCAAACAATGCAGAATTTGATAACATCACAACTACTGTTCAACGCAAAATAGTATTAGCAAATAATAGAATTGCTTTAAACAACCGTTTAAAACAATTAGATAGCACATTTGCAAGTAATTTTGATAATTATGCTGATGCGGAAAAAGCATCCTTAAGTTTTGCGACACAAAAAGTAGAAGTACCTGTTTTGACTGTTACAAATGATAATGTAACTAATATTTCAGAAGGTAAAAATGCTGAGTTCGAATTGAAGTTTAATAACAATAGTGCTGCTGAAGTAGACGCTACCTTTAGACTTAGAATAGACAATACCACCAATCCTAATAACGCTATCATTAATATTGATAAAAACGGAACCTTGGTGAATGTGCCATATGGCAAAACCACTGTTTATAAAATGACTTTAGCTAAGTCTATTTCTGATGTGTATGAATACAATGACATCAAAGTAATTTTAGAATCACTTTGTGATGGTGAAGCAGTTAGCTCGTCCGTTTTAGTTTCTGCTAAATTTGTACCTTCTTGTACCAGTGTAACAATTGGAACGCCGGCAAAGGATTGGGTATTTAATAGGGTGTCTGCTTTTAATCCAGACAAATCAACTAAACCAATGCTTATTAATTTAAGTGGGTACAATGTTAATTTTGCGAATTTTAAACAAATTGATTTAGAATATAAATTAGCTGGTACGCCAAATTGGAATAGGCTTAAAACGTATTATAATTCTCAAACTTTTTACAATGAAAGTCCATATACAGCCGATAAGGCCTTAATAGGAAATGCATCAACACTTTCTTATGCATTTGATTTGGCTGCAAGAGATTTAATTGATGGCAAATATGAAATTAGAGCTAGAAGTACCTGTACCAATAGCACTGAATTTATTTCAGATGTGACTAGTGGAAAATTAGATTTAAGCGCCCCTGAAAAATTTGGTACTCCAACACCAATTGATGGTATTTTAGGTGTGGGTGAGGATTTAAAAGTAACCTTTAATGAGCCTGTTTCTTATAATACAGCGGTGAGTTTGGTTGAAATAAAAGGCCAAACAAACCAAATGAAAATTGACCACAATGTTACACTTTACTTTGAAGGTGCTAATAATACGGTAAGCATTGCAAATCCAAAAATTGCAAATGGTGCTATCACATTAGAATACTGGATGAAAGTAACCAATGCAGCTACAAATGCAACCATTATTCAACAAAAAGATGGTTTGTCAATTAAAGCAGTAAGTGGAAAAATTGTATTCAGTATTGCAAATGCAAATGCATCAGGTTCATTGCCGACAGACAATATTTATCACCATTATACCTTTGTATATAATCAAATAGCAGGGTCAGCTTCTATTTACATCGATGACAAATCGGTTGCAACTGTTTCGGCTACCGCTAATTTCCCAATTGCCAATAACGAAACATTAATTATTGGTGGAAATACCTTTGCTGGAAATATCCATGATTTCAGAATTTGGAATAAGTCCGTTTCTTTAACGGATTCATATGCAAAAATGTACAATAAGTTGTCAGGAAACGAGGCAAATTTGGTTGGATACTGGCCAATGAATGAAGGTAATGGATTGATTGCTTATGATAATTCTAGATTCAAACATGGCGTATTGAATTCAAATATGTGGGATATCAAACCGCGCGGTACTGCTTATGAGTTCAAAGACGGTCAATTCCAGAAATTTGATCAAGTAGGTAATGCTGTTATTACCAATGAGATGGATGCAACAATTACGTTCTGGTTCAAATCAAGTTCACGAGCACTTGCTACTATACTATCCAATGGTAAAGGAGATGGTACTGATGTGAATCAAGGTTTGTTGGATAATAAATGGTCAATACAGTTAAATGAAAATGGTGGACTTGTGTTTAATAGTGAAGGAGAAAAGTACACATTATCAAACGCTAATTTAGCAGATAATAACTGGCACCATGTGGCATTATTATTGAATAGACAAGGTGCTATGAAAACTTATATTGATGCACTGGAAGTTTCATCAAATTCAATGTTGAAAGTGGGTGGATTTGCAGGAAATAGAATTTGGATAGGAGCTAGAGGTTCTCAAGATCTATCAGGTCAAGAAACGGTTGATCAGAAATTCACAGGTAAAATTGATGAGGTTCAAATTTGGAATTCTTTAAGATCCGATGATCAAATATATAGAGATCGATATTTTGAAATAGCGCCAGAAACAACCGGCTTATTATTTTATACAAGAATGAATCAGCCTGACGTAGCAGAAAATATAGCTAGTACTGCAGGTGCTAAGTATACTGTTTACTCAAGTACAGGTCCTGAAACATTTAGAGGTTTGCTTAATTTTGGCAACGCTGCATATAGTACTGATGCCCCTGCCATCAAGCCTGAAAGAGAATTAGTTAACTTCTCAGTAAATCGTGTAATTAGTGGTAATGAAATGATCATTAATCCAGTGGTAACGGATCCTGCTTCAATTGAAGGACAAACATTAGATATTACGGTTAATAGAATGTTTGATGGATCAAATAATATGCAATTGTCTCCAATCACATGGACAGCTTATTACAGAAGAAATGATGTTGTATGGTATGCTGATGGTTACAATGATGTTGTAAATATTATTAAAAACGTTGGTGAAGAAAAAACATTTGACATTGTGGTTTTAAATAAAAGCGGTGTTAAACGTTCCTTCAACATTTTAAATGTTCCAAGATGGTTGTCATTAAGTGCGACGCAAGGAAATATGGCACCTAATAGTAAAATGGTGATTACCGCTACTATTGACAAAGATTATGCGACTGGTGAGTTTATTGAAAATATGAGTTTAAGTTCGGACTTTGGATTTGACGAAAAATTACAAGTTAAATTGAGAATTTTAGACAAAGCGCCAAACTGGACAGTCATACCTACCAATTTCAACTTTAGCATGAATATGATTGGTCGTTTGAAATTGAATGGTGTATTCTCTAAAGATACTTACAACACGATTGCAGCCTTTAAGAATGACACTGTAGTGGGTGTTTCCAAAATGGAGTACAATGAAAACTATCAACAGTATTTCATGTACTTAACTATTTATAGCAACGCTTCATCAAAAGATGTAATTACATTTAAAGCATGGGATGCGACAGAAGGTAAGATTAAGGAGTTGACTTATGATGGTTTATTGTCACTTAATTTTATTGATAATGATATCATTGGTTCACCTTCTAGCCCAGTGATTTTTGAAAACACAACCTTGGTTGAGCAGTTGATTAATATTAACAAAGGATGGACTTGGGTATCCTTATTTGTGAATGATCCTAATTTCAAAAATGTTAATACTTTAACCAGTAAGTTAATTAAAGAAACCGGTGATAGAATCATGAATGGATCTACACAGGAAATTTATTCAAAAAATATAGTTCCTTACACATGGTCAGGTAGTATCAGCGCAACCGGTGGTTTGTCGATTGCTAAAATGTATAAATTATACTTTGCAACACCTCAAACTTTCTCCATAAAAGGAACTTATATTGATTTAGCAAGTTGGAGCTACCCGGTTAATACCAATTGGAACTGGTTGCCTTATCCATTACCATTTAATCGTTTGGTTTCAGATGCCCTTGCTTATTTTGATGCGGCAAGTGGTGACTTGATTAAGTCGCAAACACAGTTTGCAATTTATGATCCTAAAATGGGATGGACTGGTACGTTGAAGTATTTAGAGCCAAGTAAAGGTTACATGCTTAAATCAACTAAAGCACAAACATTTACTTTCCCTACGTATTTAATGAAAACCTTGTCAAAAACACCTGTTGATAGTAGTGTATGGGCAATTGGTCAAACATCAGGTACAATAGCTGCTAATGCAACGAATAGGGTGGCAACAAATTCAACGATATCTATTAATGAAGGCAATTTGCTTGCAAATGAAATTGTGATTAAAGACTTTAGTAAGTATACCCAAAACATGAATGCAGTTGTGTTAATGCCTAAAGGTTATAATGAACTACAAGTATTTGATGATCAAGATCAACTGAAAGGTATAGCTCAACGCGAAGGCATGTCAGACTTAGCATATTTAACCATTTTTGGTGATAAGCCACAGAATTTATATTTCTATGTAAATGAGGGTGGTGCTGTTAAAAAGTCAAACTACATAGCAACCTTCGCTGCGAATGGTGTATTGGGTTCAGTGAGCGATCCTGTTGTATTGAATTTTGATAGCGAGAATACTGTAAAAACTTATCCTAATCCTTTTGGGTCTGAGTTTAACTTAGTGATTAGTTCAAACAAAGAACAAAAAGCGACGGTTACAATATTCTCTATTGCTAGCCAGCTTTTATTTAATCAAGAAATTCAATTACAAAAAGGAACCAATAATCGAAAAATATCCTTTAACGGAGTGGAGGGTGTTTATTTGATTAAAATACAAATGGATGGAGTTGATTATCTTAAAACCATTATAAAATCAGCTCAATAATACATTTGTAAAGTTGACAATGAAAACAAAATAATTGAAAGGGAATGAAAAAAAGTATACTTCTATTTTTATATTTTATATTAACCATAACATTTGTTAAGGCACAGTCTCCTAATTGGGTGTGTGATGAAAGTAAATTTCAATACACTATGACTTTTTTGGGATTCTTGAATATTGATGGTGTTGTTTTGTCAAGTACCAATGATAAAATTGGTGCATTTGTAAATGGAGAGGTTCGAGGATCGGCTAATTTGATTTTCGAAGCTAGTCAAAATAGATACTATGTTTATTTAACGGTATTCTCAAACAATGAGAATGAAAATATCAGTTTCAAAGTTTATGATGCTACAAAAAATGTTGTCAAAGAAGTTATTAAAACAGTGCCATTTGTAATAAATAATCACACAGGTAGTTTATTGCAAGCTTATTGTTTTTCCAATACAACTTTAAGCAATAGCGCTGAATTGACTGATGTTAATTTTACCAATGCAACTAGGAAAACAATTGCGATTGTGGGAAGTACCGTAAACTTGACACTTGATAAATTACAAGATATCTCTAAACTAGTAACCACTTTCACGACAAGCCCAAATGCGACTGTATTTTTTAATGGACAAATGATTAAATCAGGTGTAAACTCCATTGATTATTATTCGCCTGTTTCGTTAAAAGTAAGGTCTCAGGACGAAACAGTTGTGAAGGATTGGATTATAAATTTAAGTGCGCCTTTTTATGTTTACCGAAAAAATGCAGTGTGTTATGCTAAAGGCGAAATAAAAGTAGAATTTCCAAAGGCAGGAGAATCGGCAACTTTAAGTTTAGACGGTAAAATAATTTTATCACAACCATTAGTCAATTCAACAACCACTTTTAAAAATCTGAATCCAGGAGTTTACACGGTGAATGTGGCTGGATTGTCAAAAGTGGTAACCATTTTGAATTTATAAAATATTATTTATGAAGCGCTCTAATAAATTATACATATCACTTTTATTCATTTCAATGATTGGTTTTGTTGCATGCAAAAAACTAGAAATTGAGAATGTGTTGGCGGGTATCACACCAGTGTCAATTAACTTTATACGTGCCGACAGTACCATCGTGAAACAGGGTGATTGTGTTAATCCATACGAAAAATATATGGTAGCCATTGAAATTAAAGTAAATGAGCCAGTTACAGGTATGCCTAAATCAGTTGGCTATACAATTAACGACAGTTCATATAAAGTTGATTTTTTAACTAGCGGGAAAAAATATTTCCCTATCACTTTAAAGGAAGGGCTAAATAAAATACAGTTGAATGCGACGGATTTAAAAGATTCAATTAGGGTGGTTTATCAAGAATTTGAATTAGTCAATTAAATTTTGGAGAATGATTAACGGGAAAAAGGTAGTGGTGGTTATGCCTGCTTATAATGCTGAAAAAACGTTAAAGCAGACTTATGATGAAATTCCATTTGAAATTGTGGATGATGTGATATTGGTAAATGATGCCAGTAAAGACCATACCGTTACAGAGGCTGAACGTATTGGGATTAAGCATATTATCACGCACGAAAAAAATAAAGGGTATGGCGGAAATCAAAAGTCTTGCTATAACAAAGCGCTCGAGTTAAATGCTGATATTGTTGTAATGCTCCATCCAGACTATCAATATACACCAAAGCTTATTTTAGCTATGTGTAGTATTATTGCCAATGATTTATACCCTGTAGTTTTTGGATCCAGAATATTAGGTAAAGGTGCTTTAAAAGGAGGCATGCCTATGTATAAATTTATTGCTAATCGTATTTTGACCTTGACCCAGAATATATTAATGAATCAAAAATTAAGTGAGTATCATACAGGTTATCGTTCCTTTAGCAAAGAAGTATTGTTAAAAGTGAATTACGAAGCCAATAATGATGACTTTGTTTTTGATAATGAAATGGTCGCTCAGATTTTTGACGCTGGATTTGAAATAGGGGAAGTGACTTGTCCAACCAAGTATTTTGAGGATGCTTCTTCTATAAATTTAAAGCGAAGTATACAATATGGTATTGGAGTATTAGGCGTTTCCTTCGGTTATTTTTTCAAACAATTAGGACTATACAATTCTCCAATTTATAAACACAAGCACTAATTATTGGGCTGGGTTTATTTTTGATTCTCGCTTGTAAAAAACAAAGCCGTTTTTCTCATACAATTTAATGAGGCTTGGTAAGGTATCCAGCATTTGTTTATTTTGCACTTTAATGGAGAAATAGGCTGGCTTATCAATGTCTCCGTTTAGTACCCATTCATTAAAATTGTGTTCCATTTGTTTTGTTGATAAGGTGTCAGGTTGTGAGCTACCTGCGATCATTACACTATCAATCATTTTTTGTTGTGCCTTATTGTATGGCTTTTTTCTGGCATAAAAATAGGGGACATAGCTTTTATAGGCAACGGTTTCAACATAGCAATCCTCAGCTTGTCTTTTTTCAAAAAACTCGATATTGGCACGTTGACTAATGGCTTCAATTTTAGGTACAATCATAAGGGTCGTATACAAACAACAAATAGTAACACTTGAAAAGAGAATACTTGTTTTTAATTTAGTTTGGTTGCTTAATAAATAAAACAAAACCCCTAATAATAAAACAAAACCACCCAATCCATCAAACCAAAACCATTGCACCGGTGCATCTAAATTGCCTTTTGCAAATGGGTCATCAACAAAATTCACCCAACGTTCCTTGTTCATTAAGGCAAAAGGTAAGATGATGAATATAGTCGATAATAGTATGCCTACAAAAGCCAAAAGAGCTTTTAAAGTCACATGAATTTTCAAATTATTTTTAGAAAATGCCTCGGTAATATATATACTTGCAATAGCGGTTAATGGAAACCAACAAAGCGAGGAGTAATGTACAATTTTTGTTTTTACAATGGAGAACAATAATAAGGTGACCCAAAATAAAACAAGCATCCATTGTTTAAACCCTTTTTGATTTGAAGTTTCTGTTTTAATAAACATTCCTTTCATGAAAAATATGGAAGCAGGAAAGCAGCCAAGCAATAAAACCCACCAGTGGTAAAAGAAGGGTTCGCCGTGGTCTGCATCATTGGTGCTAAATATCGCTATTTGACGCTCTAAAAACTCAATTAGGAATGTAGGCCCATGCTGAATTAGGTCAATTCCAAACCAAGTAAAACAAACCAATAGTGTGGTCAGAAATATGACCATAAACTCTTTCACATTGATAAAAAATCGAAATCTGTTTAATAGGACTATTACTATATAAACTAATAAGGAAATTAATATGGCAACTGGCCCTTTGGTTAATACCGCTAATCCTAAATATAAGCCAGTTAAAATAGCAAGCTTATTTCGTTTTTGTTTGTGAGGGATCGTTAAATTATAAAAGTTATAAATCGCTAAAAATATAAACAAGTTAAACCAGGGGTCAATGATTCCACTTTTGAAATATAAAAACGTTACAAAAGTTCCCAAGTAAATCATTACCCAATTACGGGCAAACTGCTCATTAAAAACTTGTTTGCCAATTCTGAAAAGTACAATTAAAGTGACAATACCACATACGGCATTGGGAAACCTTGCTGCGAATTCATTTACCCCAAAAATTTTCATGCTTACTACCTGCATCCAAAAAAATAGAGGGGGCTTTTCAGTAAATGGTATAAAATTTATTTGTACAGATAAATAATTTCCAGAAACTATCATTTCTCTTGCACTTTCGGCAAAATTTATTTCGTCCCAATCAAACAAATGAACATTGCCTAAAAAAGGAATAAATAATAGTGCAGCTAATACACCTATTGTAAATTCATTTCTTAATAGTATTTTCATCATACATGTAAAAGTGGGGGCTCAACTAAGTTTAATTTTATATCCTTGATTATAATTTACTAAAACGAGTATGAAGTTGTTCGATAACTTCATTGGTCAATCGTTTTTTATTAGAAGCAATTACGATACGATATTTAAAGGTGACTGATTTGCCTTTTTCTAAACTAAGGTTTCTTTCAGCCTTACCATTTGTAAATATTTTTTCACCTAGTGGATTGATTGAGAATAAACCATATCCTCTAGCATGCCAATTGGAAGGGTAGCCTATGTTACTTGGGTGATCAATAATAGCAATGCTTACGGTATCGGCACCCATTTTACCATACAGCAAACACCAATTTGCTTTTTTACTCCAAACGTCTTCACCTTGAATACCATTTGAATTCAAATAGTTGCCATTAGCAATTGAATCCTTGCTTGAAACAATAGTGGTAACAATGCCATTTGCATCGGTAAACTTTTTAGTTTCTTTGGTTGGCAACTGTAATTCATGTGCAACCCTTAATCCTAAGAAGCCATCTTTAGCATCAGTAAATTTTACTAGTTGTTGTGCTGTTAAAGTGGTAGTTCGGTCAATAATCCATGTATTTAATTGTTCGGTGAATACAAAACTAGTTGCTTCATTTAACAATATTTCATTTTTTGAATTCACCCAATTTGCTTGATAATTAAGACTTCCTTC
>JBDKFR010000081.1:0-8110 GCA_039798645.1 Bacteroidota bacterium | reverse complement strand
TTTCATTATTAGCTGCCTTATTTGGAATAGGTGTTGCTGGTACAGCACTATTACCACTTAAAAGTTTTGTATTAGAAGACGGCATTCAATCATGGTCAGCATTTGGTACCATATTGTTTTTTGTTTGGGTCCCAATTTTAGCCATCGTAACAGCAATTATTAGAAAAATTGCTGGCTACAAAAAATCAAATATTTGGGTGAGATCAAGCTTTATTGCTTTATGGGTGTTAGGTTGGGTATGTATATTTTATTTTTTCAGTAGTCTTGGAAACAGTTTCTCAAAGCATAATCAACCGACTGAACAAAGTATTTCATTGGCGAATCCAGCTGTGAATTATTTGGAAGTGACTGCAGCACCAAAAATGAAATATTATGAAAATAGATGGTTTCAAATAGAGCCCTTCCAAAGTTTTTCAGATGACGATACGGTGTATGTTAGAAACTTACGTATTAGAATCGTACAATCAAAAACGGATAGCTTCGAAGTAAAAGTAGTTAAGTTAAGTAATGGAAAATCAGTACAAAACGCAAATGAATTAGCTAGTCGCATCAATTTTGAATTAACGCAACAAGATAGTTTAGTATACTTGGATAGAGGTATTGCCATTAATAAGAAAGATAAATTCAGAAATCAGCATATTATCATGACCATTGCAGTTCCTGTAGGAAAGCGCATTATGATTACCAATAAAGGATGGTCTCAAACGAATGTTCAAATTAATGGAAGAGGCATGAGAACAGGCACTATTGATCGCATTTCGTCAGACGAAGATTGGTATGATGAATGGAACGAACCATGGGATGGTGAGTCATATGATTATGATAAAGGTGTTGAGTATAAAATGACTGCAACAGGTTTAGAAAAAGTAAGAAATGATAAGGATGAAAATGATGATGACGAAAATAAAGATGGCAACAAAGATGATGATGTTGACGAGTTGCAGGATAAAATAAATAAATTAAAAGAGGAAAGATTGCAATTGGAAAAGAAGACAAGTTTGCCTAACACGAACAAAGCAAATTCTATTCGTAAAATAGCTTCTAAATTCAGTGACCTTCAATGGGTATTAGACCGCTTTACTTATTAATCGAATTAGTTGTTGATTTTTGGTAATTCACCCCTTTCTCTAAAAGAAGGGGGTGTTTTATTTAGGTTCCTTTTTGATTATATTTGCACAAACCTAAATTACCATGAGTGAAGTGTTAAATACCCCATTTATCCATAAGCATATTGCATTGGGTGCAAAAATGGCTCCATTTGCAGGCTATAATATGCCCATTAGTTATACTGGAATCAATGATGAGCATGCAGCTGTTCGTAACAAGGCGGGGGTGTTTGATGTTAGCCATATGGGAGAGTTTGTTTTAAAAGGTGAAAATGCGTTGGATTTAATTCAACGCGTAACTAGTAATGATGCGTCTGTTTTAGAAAATGGAAAAGCACAATACAGCTGTTTCCCAAATGAAACGGGTGGAATTGTAGACGATTTATTAGTGTATTGTGTTGAAAAAAATAAAGTTTACATGTTGGTGGTAAATGCATCAAACATTGAAAAAGATTGGAATTGGGTGAGCAAGCATAATACAAAAGGAGTTGAAATGCATAATATAAGTGCGAAGACAGCATTGCTTGCAGTTCAAGGTCCAAACGCAACAAAAATTGTACAAACAATGACTTCGATGGATGTTTTAAACATACCATATTATAGTTTTGTAAAAGGCACTTTGTTGGATATTGATAATGTATTAATTAGTGCCACAGGTTATACAGGTGCGGGTGGTGTGGAAATATATTTTGAAGATATCAATGATAACGCCAATAAAGTTTGGGATGCATTATTTGTGGCAGGGGCTGATTATGGTTTACAACCCATTGGCTTAGGTGCAAGAGATACGTTAAGACTAGAAATGGGCTTTTGTTTATATGGCAACGACATTGATGATACGACGAGTCCTTTGGAAGCAGGTTTGGGTTGGATTACAAAATTCACTAAAGAATTTACGAATGCTGCAGCTTTAAAAGCACAAAAAGAAAATGGGGTGTCGAAAAAGTTAGTTGGATTCGAAATGATTGATCGTGGCATACCTCGTCATTATTATATCATTAAGGATGCTCATGGAAATGAAATAGGATCTGTCACTTCAGGAACGCAAGCACCTAGTTTAGGTAAAGCAATAGGGATGGGATATGTGGCTACTGAGCATGCAAAAGTGGGAACTGAAATTTTTATTGATATTAGAAACACTTTGGTAAAAGCAGTAGTGGTGAAATTCCCATTTAAGTAATATTTTAAAGTTCTTAATATTATAAATATATAGGGGGCCAAGGCTCCCTATTTTTATGCGTATTAATACGCTAATTTGGTAAGGTTATGAATTGCAATTTTGTGTTTCAATAAATAATTTAAACATGAAAGCAATTAAAAACAAAGTCCAGTTAGTTGGACGCTTGGGTGCTGAACCGGAAATGAAATCATATGGTGATGATAAAAAATTAGCTAGTATTCGGTTAGCGGTAAATGATAGGTATAAAAATCAAAAGGGTGAGTGGTTGGACGAAACACAATGGTTTAGTTTAGTTGCATGGTCAAAGCTGGCCCAATATGTTGAAAAGTATTTGACTAAAGGAGCAGAAGTGGCAGTTGAAGGAAGGTTGGTTAACAAAGCTTTTACGGATAAATTAGGTGTTAAGAGAGTAAGCACGGAAATTGTTTTAAATGAAATTTTAATTTTATCAAAACAAAAAGAATTGGTTTTAAAAAGTTAATGTGTTTAGTATCTTTGCGGTATGAGCAAGCAAAATTCAGAAAAGCCAAGTTTACATACCCTATTGACTCCACAGTTATTAGACTTATATGAAATCAAAAATAGTATTGTTGTCATCATTGACGTATTTCGAGCTACTTCAACGATGGCAACAGCACTATATAATGGTGCATCAAAAATTATTCCCGTTGATAGCGCAGAGGCCTGTATTGAAATGGGTAAAGCAACTGGTGGTATTACTGCAGGTGAGCGTGATGGTAAAATTATTCCAGGATTAGCCTACGGCAATTCTCCCTCTGAATACCCTCGTTCCTTTATTGAAAATAAAACTTTGGTGATTACGACCACGAATGGCACAAAGTTGTTACATATGGCATTAAAAATGGGTGCAAAAGAGGTCATCACTGGATCCTTCCCCAATTTGTCAAATGTTGTAGCTTATTTAAAAGCACAAAATGCACCCGTTATTTTAGGTTGTTCAGGTTGGAAGAATAGATTTAATATTGAAGATACTTTGTTTGCTGGTGCAGTGATAGAAGCTGTTAAAGACAATTTTACGATACATTGTGATAGTAGTTTCATGGCAAATCAATTATATAATCAACAAAAACACAATTTGCCTGAGTATATAAAAACCCTAACACATTGGCATCGTTTAGCAGCCTATGGATTAGAAGCCGATATGCAATATTGTGTGTCAATAGATACTGCCCCTTGCCTACCTATTTTTAAAGACGGGGCCTTGGTTAATGGGGCATAAGAATATGGGAAAATAGCCTGTAATTCCGTACATTTGCAAATTGCCCTTTTCAAAAGGGAAATATGTATCATTTATGGCATTACCCTATTTAGTTAAACACATTTATAGCTACGGAACCGAGGAGGTTATAAGACGCGGAAAGAAAATTTTTGCGTTAAAAAATATCGAACTGGTAAAATTTGACCCGTTATTAGGGAGTATATTTTGTCGCGTAAAGGACGACGGTTATAGTACTTATTATAAAGTAACTATTGAGAATTTTAAAAGTGCAGCTACCTTATCGTTGCGATGTGGTTGTCCGTATAATTTATCAGAAGTGTGTAGGCATAAAGCAGCTGCTTTATTTTTTGTACAAGATTTATTAGATAAAAATTTATTAGACTACAAGCAGGCTTCTTACCTTACAACACATACGCAGTTAAGAACAAAAACATTGGATTTAAAAATGATAAGAATGCTTTGTTCAAAAAGTACTTTTGAGCAAGCTGAAACCTTATTAAAATCTAATAGACCACATATCATTGAAAGTGCGAATGAAAAAGTGGTGGCTGAATTAACTGAAAACGGGAAAAACTACCATATCATTATTCAAAAAAATGAAGAACGTTTTTTTGATACATCCTGTAATTGTTTGAGTGAAACAGAGTATCCTTTATGCATTCATAAAACCATGTTGGTATTGTTATTATTCCAACTAAAAGGAGCCGATTACTTTGAGACCATTCGAAATTGGGATCGTGAAAAAAATAAATTGTTAGCCCTGTATGGCTATTCTTTGAATGATTACATTGAAGACAAGTTCGAATTCACTTATCATGACGGAAAGCCTTTCTTAAAAGTTTTAGACGAGCGTATTCAAAAAGTAAACGGCAGTTCTGTTATAACAACTCGTAAAATACCTAAATCGAATGATTGGGATATTGAAGAGGAAGGTAATAGCGATCAAAAAGTAGCCAAAACAGTTGAACGTTTAGGTCTAGTGATACAACAATTAACAAACGAGTATCCATTTTTAGCATTAAGTGTTATTAAAGGAGAAGTTAACGAGGAGGGTACTGCCTTTGTTGGTAAAGTTGAAAAAATAGATACTCAAAAATTTATCATACCAGTTGATGCTAAGGAAGAAGATCAAAACTTATTGCAATTAGTTAGAAAACTGCAATCAAGTGAGCTTACAAAGTATTTAAATAAAAATTCTCCATTCCAGGGAATTTGGGATACCATTTTAAATAGTGATGATGAAAGTTTGCCAGCTGAAACAAAGGAGCTGATACAGGAATATATGCATCCTAAATTAGAAAAATTATGGAGAGACATTTCTGAGCATCCATTTAATTTTCATTTGCCCTCCACCAAACCCTTTAATACGGCGAATTTACAAAAGGCAGAATTGGTATTTAATCCCATTCAACCAAGTTTCAAAGTAGAAAAGGGTGCAAATAAATATATCATTTACGCACAAGTAAAACTACCAGAAGGAAATATTTCACTTGCTGACAACCATGCAAAATCTCATTACCTATTCCAATACCATCATCAGTTTTTCACTTGGAAGAATAGAGCTGATGTAAATTGGGTGGAACAATTTATGCCTACAGGATATAATGAAGTTGATTTGGATAATTGGCCAGCCTATTTAAAAGATACGCTTTTGCCATTGTCTAAATTGTATGCTGTTGAATTAGGAAATGTAAAACAGGAGAAATTAAAAGGCGTAAAACCTCAGTTGCAAATTATTTTAAAGGAAGATCGTGACTATTTAATATTTGAGCCCATTTATAATTACAATGGCATTTTAGTTACAATTGATGAAGGTCCTTCAGTGATTCAGCAAAAAGAAGATAAAATTGTAATTCTAGAAAGAGACTTGGCAGAAGAAAGAGCATTGTTAAATATTATAGAACAACTCCATTCTGGGTTTATTAGGCCGAATGAAGGAAATATTTTAGCCTTAAAAGGAGCAGAGGTTTTAAAAAATAATTGGTTCTTTTTATTCATTGACAAACTAAAGGAAAAGCAAATAGCTTTATTTGGATCTGAAAATTTAAAGCAGTTTAAATTCAATACCGCAAAACCTTCTACTAAATTATATATTAGTAGTAATACCGATTGGTTTGACGCTAAAGTAGAAATATCCTTTGGGGAGCAAAAAGTGTCAGTTCAGGACATTAAAAACATGTTGGCGAATAAGCAACAATATGTTCCGTTGAAAGATGGTAGTTTAGGCGTCTTGCCGGAAAAATGGTTGAATAAATATTCCTTATTGTTTAAAGTAGGAGAGGGTAAAACTGATAATTTAAAATTAAGTAAATATCATTTTTCTATTTTAGATGAATTATACGAACAACGTGACGAGGAAGAATTAATTTTTCAGCTAGAAGGTAAGTATGAAAAAATAAGAGAAAAATATTCAATTGCTAATGTGGCGCCTCCAACACATTTAACACCTATTTTAAGGCCTTATCAGGTGAGTGGTTTTCAATGGTTAAATTATTTGCACGATGTTCAATGGGGTGGCATACTAGCGGATGACATGGGATTGGGAAAAACGATCCAAACCTTGTCTTTTCTCCAACATTTGAAAGAAAAAAACGGAAAATTACTTGCACTTGTTGTATGTCCAACTACCTTATTGTATAACTGGCAAAATGAATTAAAAAAATTCACACCTAGTTTGACTTTTCAATTACATCATGGCGGAACTAGAACAAAAAATCAATTGTTTAAGGATCCAGTGGAAGTCATCATTACTACTTATGGAACTTTAAGAAGTGATATCAAAATGTTTAGCGAGGTAAAATTTGATTATGTCATATTAGATGAAAGCCAAGCCATAAAAAATCCGTCTAGTAAAGTTACGAAGGCAGCATGTTTATTACAAGCCACCAATAAATTGTGTTTAAGTGGTACGCCATTGCAAAACAATACTTTTGATATTTACGCTCAAATGAATTTTCTAAATCCTGGAATGTTAGGAACAGTAGAATATTTCAAACATAATTTCTCAATGCCTATTGATAAGTTTGACGAGAAAGAACAAAAAGAACATTTAAGAAAATTTGTATTCCCTTTTATACTTCGTCGAACAAAAGAACAAGTAGCAAAGGATTTGCCAGAGAAACAGGAAATGGTTTTGTATTGCGAAATGGGCACTGCTCAGCGTAAAATATATGAAGCGTATCGTAATGATTACAGGGATAAATTAATTGGTATGGTGGAAGAGAAAGGGATACAAAAATCACAACTATCCATTTTACAAGGCTTAATGAAGCTGAGACAAATTTGTGATAGTCCGGCCATTATCAAAGACGAAACTTATCCAAACGAATCTGTTAAATTAGATGAATTAACACGCGAAATAGCAGAAAACATTGGGGATCATAAAGCATTGGTTTTCTCTCAATTTTTAGGTATGCTTTCTTTGATAAAAGAGCAATTAACTAAATTGGGAATTGATTACGAGTATTTCGATGGAGGAAGTACCATTCAAGAAAGAGAAAAAGCAATTGAGCGTTTTCAAAACGATGCTAACTGTAGAGTGTTTTTGATTTCACTTAAAGCAGGGGGTGTGGGTTTGAACTTAACAGCTGCGGATTACGTTTATATTGTGGATCCTTGGTGGAACCCTGCAGTTGAACAACAAGCTATTGATAGAACGCATCGTATAGGACAAACAAAAAATATATTTGCTTATCGTATGATTTGTAATGATACCGTGGAAGATAAAATTTTAAAACTACAAGATCGTAAAAGATCTTTGGCCAAGGAATTAATTTCAGACGAGGAAGGCTTTGTTAAATCCTTGACCAAAGACGATATAGCTTATTTATTTAGTTAGGTTGATAACTAAATAAATAAGTCCGTTTAATGATAGTTATTTCACTTCTGCAGCTGCAATGGCTGCTTTAGGGTTTTTCAAAAATTCGTCCTTGCATTCTTTTGAACAAAATCCTAGTACGTATTTTTCATAATGTGCAGTATCGGATATTCCTGCTGTAACTGGCATTCCACAAGTAGGATCTTTTTTATTATTTACTAAACTTACTTCATATGTTTTAGTTGCCATCGTATCCATTGCCATAGTAGCAGCTGATGTATCACTGCTATTTACTTCTGTGGCTGGGCTACCACATGCTGCAAAAATTAAACAAGCGCCAATTAAAGTTGATCCGATAATTTTTTTCATGATGTTATGATTTGAATATGTAGCACAAAAATACGAACCATTGAAGCCCAAAAAATACTAACAACTATTATTTTAAGCCAAATTTTGGCTGTTTAAGGCTACAATGCGTAAATTATAAGGCGTAATGACCTCTTTTTGTTTAATAATTTTATAATTTTACGCCCTACCTCCTAATATAGGAATTTATTTATGAAAAAGGACCAACTACATAACTTACTGATGTGTGCAAATATTGCACCGGTCCTTGTGTTGAACAGCCCCATCAGGTTGCCGCTTGCGGTTAGATTTTCACCGCGACGTGGATTCTGATAGGACGAGCAGTTGGCAATTGCCCCTATCAGTGGAAAAAGCCCCGAAATTTTCTAGAAACGCCAGAAGTGTCATTTTTTTAAATTTTA